>RFTO01000178.1 GCA_009923375.1 Actinomycetota bacterium
CGGCGTAGGCGCTCAAAATTTGCTCACAATCGTGGCCGTCGATTTCCAGCACATGCCAGCCAAAAGCGCGCCAATGTCGGCGTCCGTGTGTGGAGGCGAATTCTTGAGGAGTTCGGTATTCACAGTAGGCGCGAAGAGGACCGAGGTCCATTGTCTGTCTCACAGAGGTCTGAGTCAGCCGACGTGAAGGACGCATCCTCGGCTGGCAGTTCCGGCGGAAAATCGCCTGACTCCTCCATGTGACACGTCAGGCCGTCCGACGCTGACGTGACTTACTCCCGTGACTGACTGGTGTGAATGACATCCCTGTGGTGTTCATCTCAGCCGTAGACGCGCGAAAGGTGTGTGCTCAGGCATTCGCATCGCACTAGTGTGTCCATGTGCGTGTGCGACACGTGAGCGATGTGCTCACAGCACCCGCGGTGCAGGAGAAATTACCGTGAAAATCGGTATCCCAAAAGAAATCAAAGTCCATGAATATAGAGTCGCGGCCACACCGGCAGGAGTCCATGAGTTTGTGCGGCACGGCCACGAGGTGTTCATCGAGCGCGACGCCGGTGCCGGCTCATCTTTTTCAAATGAAGAGTATGTGCAGGCAGGTGCCACAATCCTCGACACTGCCGATGAGGTCTGGGGGACTGGCGAACTGATCTTGAAGGTCAAGGAACCAATCCCGGCTGAGTACCACCGCATTCGCCCCAACCATGTGCTCTTCACATACTTGCACCTAGCTGCCAGTCGCGAGTGCACTGATGCACTGCTGGCAAGTGGCTGCACAGCGATTGCGTATGAGACCGTTGAGCTTGAAGATCGGTCGCTTCCGCTTTTGGCACCTATGTCTGAGGTGGCGGGACGGCTCGCACCACAAGTGGGTGCTCAAGCGCTCTTGAAGGCCCAAGGTGGTCGTGGAATCCTTCTAGGCGGGGTCCCAGGGGTTCACGCCGGCAAAGTTGTCGTCATCGGCGCCGGTGTGGCAGGCACCAGTGCAGCAGCTATCGCACTGGGCATGCAGGCAGAGGTTCTGCTTTTGGACCGCAATGTTGCCCGTTTGCGAGTTGTCGATGCAATCTATCAAGGACATTGTCAGACGATCGCAAGCAACGCCTACGAGATTGAGAAGGCAGTTCTGGATGCGGATTTGGTGATCGGTGCTGTGCTGGTGCCGGGGGCGACCGCGCCGATGTTGATCTCCAACGATCTCGTATCCCGGATGAAGCCGGGTAGCGTCCTGGTTGACATCTCCATTGATCAAGGTGGGTGCTTCGAGGATTCGCGGCCCACAACGCACGCAGAACCAACCTATGACGTCCACGGTTCGGTTTTTTACTGCGTCGCGAACATGCCCGGCGCTGTTCCGTACACATCCACCTACGCACTGACGAACGTCACTTTGCCTTATGCGCTCTCTATCGCGGACCTGGGTTGGGGCGAGGCGTGCCGCCGAGACCCAGCATTGGCGCTAGGGCTTAACGTGTATGCCGGTGAGGTTACGTACTCCGCCGTCGCAGAGGCGTTTGGATTGGAATGTGCCAGCGTCATCTAGTTCCCTGATCGATGCGTACATCACCTACCTTCGCGTCGAAAAGGGTCGCTCTGAGCACACTTGCGATGCCTACCAACGTGATGTCGAACGAATGGCCTCGTGGTGCGGCGTCGCGGATCGGCAGCTAGTTGAGGTCACAGCGCAGGACCTTCACAGCTTCACCGCAAGTTTGGCGATGAGTGCACTGGCCAGCAGCAGCGTCGGGCGCATTCTCAGTGCGCTGCGGGGTTTCTACTCATGGCTGCTCAGCGAGTCGCTCATTGCAGAGGATCCCTGCGCCCAATTAGTCACTCGATCAGCTATTAGTCGCTTACCGAAGGCGATCTCGGTGCCGGAGGTGCTGGCGTTACTTGAGTCCGCAGGTGGGCGGGGTCACGAGAGTATCGATCTGCGCGACCGCGCTTTGGTGGAGTTCCTTTACGCCACGGGTGCGCGCATCAGCGAGGCTGTTGCCGTTGATGTTGACGATATCGATAACGAAGATGCATCCGTTGTCTTGCGGGGTAAAGGAGGTAAACAGCGGCGTGTGCCAGTGGGATCCCATGCCAGGGCGGCGATAGACGCGTGGTTGGTGCGCGGTCGCACGGAGATGAACGGCACGGCTTCTCCGGCATTGTTCTTGAGTAGCCGCGGCGGACGTATGTCGCGCCAATCAGGATGTGAGATCGTTCAACGGGCAGCCAATCGAGCAATGCTGCCCATGGCGGTCAGTCCCCACACCTTGCGCCATTCCTTCGCGACGCACCTGCTCGATGGTGGTGCGGATATTCGTGTCGTTCAGGAATTACTCGGTCATGCCTCAGTTCAGACAACACAGATCTACACCTTGGTGACCGTCGACAGGTTGCGCGAGGTCTACGCCAGCGCCCACCCTCGTTCGCGGTGACGGCGCTCATTGATACAAGTGCAGGTCACACCCCGGTGCGGGCGATGAGCTCGCGGGCCAATTGGCGATATGCCGCAGCTCCTGCCGACGAAGAGGCATATTCCGTTATGGGCTGTCCTGCAGCTGTGGTCTCCGAGAATTTAATGGCGCGCCCGATGGTCGTCGAAAACACTCGGTCAGCGAACGCTGATTGAATCCGCTCGTACACCTC
>RFTO01000179.1 GCA_009923375.1 Actinomycetota bacterium
ACCTTGTCGGTGGACACCTCCACAAGCGGCTCGTCGACGGCGATTGCATCGCCAACGTTCTTCAGCCAGCGGGTGACAGTTCCTTCAGTCACGCTCTCGCCGAGAGCCGGCATCACAACTCGGGTTTCCATCGCTTCGTGCTCCTTGCTGTGTGCAGTGTCGGTGCGGAGGTCGTGCAGTTCTTGTAGCTAGTGCAGTGAATCCGTGACGTTATGAGTGCGCGTGGAGAGGCTTGCCAGCCAAGGCGAGGAACGCCTCGCCGAAGGCCTCATTCTGTGTCGGGTGAGCGTGAATCAGCGGCGCGACGTCGTCGGGGTAAGCCTCCCACGCGTAGACCAGCTGTGCCTCGCCGATGAGTTCGCCGACTCGCGCACCGATCATGTGCACGCCGACTACAGGACCATTCTTCTGGCGGATGAGCTTGATAAAGCCGGTGGTCTGCAGGATCTGGCTCTTGCCGTTGCCGCCAAGGTTGTACTCGTAGGACTCCACGTTCTCGGCCCCGAACTTCTCCTGCGCCTGCGCCTGGGTGTAGCCGATGCTGCCGATCTCCGGCTCGCTGTAAGTGACGCGGGGGATGGCCAGCTCGTCGATCACGCGCGGGTTTAACCCGGCAATGTCTTCAGCGACGAAGATTCCCTGCTGGAAACCGCGGTGGGCAAGCTGCAATCCGGGAACGATGTCGCCGACGGCGCGCACGCCGGCGATGTTGGTGTTGCAGCGCTCATCGGTGATGACCCAACCGCGTTCCATCGTCACGCCAACCTGTTCGTAGCCCATGCCCTCGGTGTTGGGGCCACGACCGACTGCGACAAGCAACAGATCTGCGGTGACGGTCGTGCCGTCTTCCAAGGTGACCGTGACGCTGCTGGCATCCTGGGTTGCGCTGGCGAAACGAACGCCGGTCTTAATCGTCATGCCGCGCTTGCGGAATGCGCGATCAAGAGCCTTACTGCACGACTCATCTTCTGCCGGCACCAGGCGAGGGAGACCCTCGACGATGGTCACCTCGCAGCCGAAGGAGCGCCACACGCTGGCGAACTCGGAACCGATCACGCCGCCGCCGAGAACAATCACGCTCTTGGGAACGTAATCCAAATTCAATGCCTGGTCACTCGTCATGATGCGGCCGGAGATGTCAAGGCCTGGCAGCGATCGAGCGTAAGAGCCGGAGGCAAGTACGACGTTCTTACCAGTAAGCGTGATCTCACCATCGGCAGTGGTAACGGTGACAGTGGTGGGCGAGCTCAGACGACCTGTTCCCTCGACGACTGTGACGTTGCGGCTCTTGACCAAGCCAGTCAGGCCTTTGTAGAGGCGACCGACCACACCATCCTTGTAAGTGTTGACGCCGGCCATGTCGATTCCCTCGAGGGTGGCCTTCACCCCGAAGTGCGAGCTCTCACGAGTGCTGTCTGCGACCTCGGCCGCGTGCAACAGTGCCTTCGTCGGGATGCAGCCGCGGTGTAAGCATGTGCCACCGACCTTGTCCTTCTCGACCATCGCGACGGTCAACCCCAGTTGCGATGCGCGTAGCGCGCAGGCGTAGCCACCGCTACCGGCGCCGAGGATCACAACATCGAATGTGGTGGTGGTTAGGTCAGCAGACATGCCAAGCTCCTCGGTTCAGCGCCTCGGTTTGGCGCCTCGGTTGTTTCGACCCGCTTCGAGCGTGCACGGCAACCGTGCAGCCCTATTTTGGCAGGCGTGCTGCACGGGTCGATCAGGTGGTGCGGTCCTGGCCGTGTTTACGGCGTGGGTCGGCAGCAACCGATGCCACGGAGATCCCCGCAGACATGTGAATGGGCGGGCGCAACCGTTGGGTTGCACCCGCCCATTCACGCGAGCAAAGCCGTCGGCCTTGGAGGCCCGAACGTGTTTCTTGGGGTTACGCCTGGACGCTCTTGAGGTAGCTAAGCAAGGTGCGCACCGCGAAGCCGGCACCACCCTTGCTCACGACGCCATAGGGGTTCGCACCGTTGAGTGCAGGGCCGGCGATGTCCAAGTGTGCCCACTTCGCGTCAGCGGGGACGAACTCACGAAGGAACAGCGCTGCTGAGATGGACCCACCCATGCGGCCGCCGATGTTCGACAAGTCGGCCACGGGGGAGTCCAGGCTGGAGCGTAGGTGCTCAAGCAGCGGCATCCGCCAGAACGGCTCGCCAGCTTCCTTGGATGCAGACTCGATGTCGGCAGCCAGATCGTCGTCGTTAGCAAAGAAACCTGCGGTTTGGTCACCTAGGGAGACAACCATCGCGCCGGTGAGCGTTGCGACGTCGATGACGACATCGGGGTTGTCCTCGCCACAGCGAGCGAGACCATCGGCGAGAACCAAGCGACCTTCAGCGTCGGTGTTGTTCACCTCGACTGTGCGGCCGTTGTACATCGTCAAGATGTCGGCTGGGCGCGTGGCAGTGCTGCTGACCATGTTCTCAGCGATACACATGTACGCGGTGATGTTCACGTTCAGACCAAGTTCGGCTGCGGCACAAATGGTTGCGGCCACTGCTGCGGCACCAGACATATCGCCCTTCATCGGCCCCATGCTCATCGGCGGCTTCATGTCGTAACCACCAGTGTCGAAAGTGATTCC
>RFTO01000180.1 GCA_009923375.1 Actinomycetota bacterium
GACGGGATCCGTCGCACGCCCATAGGACGTGCTCCTCCCGATTCCCGACTGCGTATGTGTTCGCTCGCTCAAGATGCCGCGGCGGCACAGCGCCACGTCATCGAGCGAGCGGGTGACGGGAATCGAACCCGCGCTGTCAGCTTGGGAAGCTGATGTTCTGCCATTGAACTACACCCGCGCAGCCTGATTAGGCCGTGTCTGGCAAAGCCTACCGACCACTGTTCGGTAGGGTCATAGCGTGCTTCTTAGCGACCGAGATATTCAGGCTGAAATCGAATCCAAGCGGGTTGTATTGGAGCCATTCGACCCCGGCATGATCCAGCCGTCCAGCGTGGATGTGCGCCTCGACAAGTTCTTCCGAGTCTTCGAGAACCACAAGTACCCCCACATTGACCCCGCAACCGAGCAGGCAGACCTCACCCGACTTGTCGACGTTGAAGGTGACGACCAATTCGTGCTACACCCAGGAGAGTTCGTCCTGGCTAGCACCTATGAAGTCATCACTTTGCCTGATGACATCGCCGGTCGTTTGGAAGGTAAGAGCAGCCTCGGACGCCTTGGGCTCCTCACCCACTCCACAGCTGGCTTCATCGACCCAGGCTTCAGCGGTCACGTCACTCTGGAACTTTCAAATGTTGCAACCTTGCCGATTCTGCTTTACCCAGGCATGAAGATTGGGCAGCTATGTCTATTCCGCTTGTCTAGTCCGGCTGAACATCCCTATGGCTCCTCGCAATACGGCTCGCGCTATCAAGGCCAGCGCGGTCCGACGCAAAGCCGTTCCTGGCAGAACTTCCATCGCACGCAGGTTTGAGGTCCCCATTGATGCGTAAATCCGCCGGCCGAGAGAAGGCCGCAGGATTCCGCGGAGATATCGAAGGTTTACGTGCAGTCGCTGTACTTGGCGTCGTCCTCTTTCATGCACATGTGACGCAGTTCGGTGGCGGCTTCGTCGGCGTCGACGTGTTCTACGTCTTATCCGGGTTCCTCATCACCGGCTTGTTGCTAAAAGAAATCGAGCGCACGGGTCGAATCGATCTCGCATCATTTTGGGGTCGACGCATGCGCCGCCTGATTCCTGCAGCTGGGTTGGTGCTCGCAATCACAGCACTCTTAAGCCTGCTCGCACTTGACCCTCTGTCTTTGGTTGATGCGATGCACGACATCACAGCATCTGCGCTTTACGTCGGCAACTGGCAATTCGCGGCTCATGCAGTTGATTACCTCGCCGCTGACACCGCGCCGAGCCCAGTCCTGCATTACTGGTCGCTTGCCGTCGAGGAGCAGTTCTACATCATCTGGCCATTGCTGTTCGTCGGTGTCCTATGGCTGGGGAAGCGCTTCAACTCCCAGACCCTGCATCGTCGCCAGATCGGCGCGATGGTGTGGCTCGTCGGCGCTGCTTCGTTCATCACCTCATTGATCTTGACGAATATCAATCAGCCGTACGCATTCTTCGGCACCCCCACGCGGGCGTGGCAGTTAGCCATGGGTGCTGGGATCGCGCTCGGCGCCGACCGGTTGCGTAAGTTGCCGGCATACGCGCACGCGCTGCTCGGATGGTTGGGTCTGGCAGGAATCGCATACGCGATGTTGATGCTCAGCGATGCAAATGCGGACACTCCTTATCCGGGCTGGGTTGCAATCATTCCCACTGCTGCGACGTGTGCCGTTGTCATAGGCGGAATGCGAGCGGGTGGTTCAGCGCCGGCGCCTGCCACAGCCAATGGCTTGCTGAGCTTCGCACCGCTGCGTTACATCGGACGTGTTTCCTATTCGTGGTATCTGTGGCATTGGCCGCCGTTGGTGTTGGCTGTCGCCTGGGTCGGCCACGACATCACCCAAGCGCAACGGCTCTCCATCACCGCAGGGACATTCGTCCTCGCCGCCTTGACCTATCACTTCGTTGAGAATCCAGTGCGTCGATCGAAGGTTCTTGTGGGACATCGCTGGCTCTCCCTTGGCATGGGGCTTGCTATCTCAGCAACTGTTGTGGCGATTGCGTACACCGTTCCCAGCTTCGCGGGTCAACTCGGCACGAAGGTGCCACCACCTGCTGCCGGGTTAGCCCTGCCCGATCCCACGGCACCGTCGAAGTACGCACCGGGCGTCTACGTTGTCGGTCCGCGCGAAGCCAGAGATGACCGACCAGTTGTCTACCGAAATGGCTGCCAAGTGATGGTGGACTCATCCACAACGCAACCGACCTGCCTATTCGCGGATACGAAGGCGACTAAGAGTGTCGTCCTGTTCGGGGACTCACATGCTGGTCAGTGGTTCCCTGCGCTAGAAGCAGCAGCCAGCTCTCGCGGCTATCGCTTCTATTCCTGGACAAAATCAGGTTGCCCTTGGTATGACCAAACTGTCTGGAACAGCCGAACCAAGAGCGTGTATACCGCCTGCGACACCTGGCGGACAAGCGTCATGAGCAAACTTCAGCAAAACCCGCCTGACGTCTTGGTGCTCGGCGCCATCAGTCACTTCTATCAAGTTAAGCGCGATGGGAAGTGGCTGAGTGAGGAGGAGTCACAACCCACCTTGAATGGTGCGATTGCCGACACACTTCG
>RFTO01000019.1 GCA_009923375.1 Actinomycetota bacterium
GAGTTTGTTGCTGGTGTGTGGGGCAGCGCATCGCTTCCTTCACACAAGGGTCGCAATGGTGAGCAGATTTTGCGTGCAGCAGCAGCCGGCGAACTCGCTGCGCTGGTCGTTGCCGGAGTTGACCCCAACGATTCATCCACGCCCGCTCTGTTCGAGCAAGGACTCGCTGCGGACACTTTCATTGTGTCGCTTGAGACCCGTCACAGCGCAGTTACCCAAGCCGCTGACGTTGTGTTTCCAGTTGCTGTGGTGACAGAGAAGCAAGGCTCGTTTGTGAACTGGGAGGGACGTCTGCAGAGTTTTGGAGCGGTCTCCCACACCACGACGATCCTCTCCGATGCGCGGGTGTTGGCGGATATCGCCGATGCGATGGGGGTCTCAGCCTTTCCGACCACGGTCACAGCAATCCGTCGAGAGATGCAGACATTGCGAACAGTGCGGGATGTAAACGCTCATTCCGCTGCGGCACCTAGCAGTGCCGCAGCAGCATCGGTTGACGGAGTGCGCCTTGCCACCTGGCATGAGTTGCTCGATGCAGGCACATTGCAGGGTGGTGAGCCATTCCTGGCTGCGACCGCCCGACCAGTCGTGGCTCGTATGTCTGCCGACACTGCTGCTGCAGCTGGTATCGCAGACGGTGACATGGTTGCCATTTCCTGCAACGGCGCTTCGATCGAGCTTCCCGCAGCGATCACCACCGGCATGGTGAGCAACACGGTGTGGGTCCCATCGAACGCGGTGGAGTGCAACCCGAATGTGACTCTGCAGGCACACGCCGGTGCAGTTGTGAACATCACTCGGGCGGGAGGTCGATGACCGCGATGTCAACTTTCAATGACCCGTTGTGGTTATCCGTGCTCAAGGTGCTCGGAGTGTTCGTGCTCTTGGTCGTCATGACGCTTTTCACCATCTGGGCCGAGCGACGCATCGTCGGCCGTATGCAGCACCGTCCCGGCCCGAACCGCACAGGCCCCTTCGGGCTCCTGCAATCGTTGATGGACGGAATCAAGCTTGCGCTGAAGGAAGACATCACCCCAACCGGCGCAGACAAGGCTGTATTCATTCTGGCTCCGATCATCGCAGTGGGACCTGCATTCCTTACTTGGGCAGTGATCCCCTTGGGGCCAGCCACCAACATGTTCGGCCACATGAGTCCGCTGCAGCTGACCGACTTCCCAGTCTCGGTTCTCTACATTCTGGCTATCGCGAGTGTCGGCATTTACGGCATCGTGCTCGCGGGTTGGTCGTCAAACTCGACTTACTCATTACTGGGCGGCCTGCGCTCAAGTGCCCAGATGATCTCCTACGAGATCGCCATGGGCCTGTCGTTCGTCGCCGTGTTCCTTTACGCCGGCTCGATGTCCACCAGTGACATCGTCAATGCGCAAGCTCACGGATGGTACGTCGTGCTGCTGCTGCCATCGTTCGCGATTTACGTGGTGTCAATGGTTGGCGAGACCAACCGTGCACCGTTCGACCTACCCGAAGCTGAAGGTGAGCTTGTCGGCGGCTTCCACACTGAGTACTCGTCGCTGAAGTTCGCCCTGTTCTTCCTCGCCGAGTACGTCAACATGGTGACCGTTTCTGCACTCGCCACGACGTTGTTCCTCGGCGGCTGGCGGGCGCCTTACGGAGTCGACAACCTTTGGGCTGGCGCCAACGAAGGCTGGATGCCTCTTATCTGGTTCCTCGGCAAGGTGTTCGCCTTCCTCTTCATCTTCATCTGGCTGCGTGGCACCCTTCCGCGTCTGCGCTACGACCAGTTCATGAAGTTCGGTTGGAAGGTCTTGATCCCGACATCAATCGTGTGGCTGCTCGTCGTCGCCACTGCACGGGCGCTGCGCAACCAGGGGAGCGCGGATTACCGCACAGTCCTCTTCGGTGCGGCTGGTGTGATGGTTGTTGTCTTTGCCCTGAGCAGCATGACCGAGCGTCAGCGAAAGGTGAAGGAAGCTGCTTCTGCAGCCGACTACGCCGCGCGTGAACGTGCGTCATATGCGAATTACCCGGTGCCATTGACCGCCGAGCAGCTTGCTGCTGTATCGCCGGTCGCTGTCGCCGTTGCTGATAACGCGGATACTTCCGCGACTGCGACTGATGAAGGCCAGGAGGCGAACCATGGCTGAGTTGCCACAGGTGGTGCGCGGGTTCGGTGTCACCTTCAGGACGATGTTCAAGAAGGTCATCACCCAGCAGTATCCCGAGGAGCGCGACAAGTTCCCGCCGATGCCGAGATTCCATGGCCGTCACCAGCTGAACCGCTACGCCGACGGCTTGGAGAAGTGCATCGGTTGTGAGTTGTGCGCATGGGCGTGCCCGGCGGATGCAATCTATGTTGAAGGTGCTGACAACACAGACACTGAGCGCTTCAGCCCTGGTGAGCGTTACGGCCGCGTCTACCAGATCAACTATCTGCGCTGCATCCTGTGTGGTTTGTGCATTGAAGCGTGCCCAACGCGCGCGCTGACGATGACTAACGAGTACGAACTTGCAGATAACAGCCGCGAGAAACTCATCTACGAGAAGCAGGATTTGCTCGCACCCATGTTGCCTGGGATGCAGCAGCCTCCGCATGACATGGCGGAAGGTTCGACCTCGGAGGATTACTACAGCAGCCGGATCTTGGGTCCGAACTCTGTTGCGCCGGCGACAGGGGAACGTTGATGGCTATCGTTTTCTGGGTTTGCGCAATCCTGTCCGTCCTTGGCGGCTTTGGAATGGTCATCTCTCGCAAGGCGGTTCACAGCGCCCTGTGGCTGGCGTTGACGATGGTGAACCTCGCGGTGCTCTACGTATCGCAGAACGCCGAGTTCCTCGGCATCGTTCAGATTGTGGTCTACACCGGCGCTGTGATGATGCTCTTCCTTTTTGTCTTGATGATCGTCGGCGTCGACTCCAGTGACTCACTCGTTGAGACGATTCGTGGTCACCGACTCGCATCCATTGCAGCAATCGTCGTCCTTGCCTCGCTGGTCACAGTGATGGTTGTGGAAGGCGTGAAGAACTTGATCGTGAACGACAGCCCCGTGGGGCTGGAGCAAGCGAACGCTTTTGATGGTGGCAACGTCGCTGGCATCGCGCGCTTGCTCTTTGGTCGTTATGTGTTCGCCTTCGAAGCCACCTCCGCCCTGCTCATCACCGCTGTGCTCGGCGCGATGGTCTTGGCACACCGTGAGCGCTTTGCACCAGCGAAGACTCAGGAGATGCTGTCGCGTGAGCGTTTGAACGACCCAGCGAATGCCGCTGGCCTGCCGGCGCCGGGCGTCTATGCACGACACAACTCAGTGTCGACTCCGGCCCTCTTGCCTGATGGCTCCACCGCCGAGAGCTCGATTATGGCTCCACTGGCGGCTCGTGGTGTGGTGGATGACGTTCGTGAGTACATCGCACTCAGCGCCGCTGCTGATGCTGCCGTCACCGAAGATGAAGGGGAAAACTCATGAGCCCCGCTCATTACCTCGCGCTGTCGGCGCTCCTGCTGTGCCTCGGGGCGGCTGGAGTTCTTATCCGACGCAATGCCATCGTGATGTTCATGAGCGTCGAGCTCATGTTGAACGCCGCAAACCTCGCCCTCGTCACAGCGTCCCGGATGCACGGCACCCTCGATGGCCAGGTGTTCGCCTTCTTCGCCATGGTGGTTGCTGCGGCTGAGGTGGTGGTGGGTCTGGCGATCATCGTGCAGATCTTCCGCAGCCGCCGAACGGCCTCCATCGATGACGCAAGTCTGCTGAAGTACTGAGTTAAGGGAGAAGTCTCGAGATGAGCCTGTTCAGCCCGGCGCTGCTTGTCGGCATCCCGTTGGTGTCCGCAGCGGTGCTTCTGCTGCTGGGTAAGCGAAGCAACGCATGGGGACACTTCCTCGGCACAACTGCATCCATCGCATCCTTCGGTGTGGCAGTTGCAGCCGTGATGCATCTCGTCTCACAGCCGGTAGGCAGTCGCGAGATCAATCAGACTGTGTGGAACTGGTTCACGGTCGGTAATTTCTCCGTCGACGTCACGCTCAGCATCGATGCACTCTCGGGAGTGTTCATCCTGCTGATCACGGGAGTCGGCTCGCTGATTCACATTTACTCCATCGGCTACATGAGCCACGATGAGAACCGACGCAAATTCTTCGCCTATCTCAACTTGTTTATCGCGGCGATGCTCCTTCTCGTGCTGGCGAACAACTTCCTTCTCCTTTATGTCGGTTGGGAAGGCGTGGGTTTGGCGTCGTTCCTGCTGATCGGCTTCTGGCAGCACAAGAACAGCGCGTCCACGGCGGCGAATAAAGCCTTTATTCTCAACCGTGTCGGCGACTTCGGATTAGCTGCCGCAGTCATGCTGATGTTCGTCACCTTCGGATCCGTGTCGTTCCCGACGGTTTTTGCGCACGTCGGCAGTGCACCCGGCCATACGACCACCTGGATCGCCTTAGCCCTGCTCCTTGCCGCTTGTGGCAAGTCGGCACAGTTCCCGCTGCAGTCGTGGCTACTCGATGCGATGGAGGGGCCGACTCCAGTCTCAGCCCTGATTCACGCAGCCACCATGGTCACCGCCGGTGTCTACCTCGTCGCCCGCAGCAACGCGATTTTCGATCTCACACAAACCGGCCGTACCGCCGTGATGATCGTTGGCACGATCACCTTGCTGATGGGTGCTGTCATCGGTATTGCAAAGGATGACATCAAGAAGGCCCTTGCCGGTTCCACGATGAGTCAGATCGGCTACATGATGCTTGCCGTCGGCCTTGGCCCGGTGGGCTATGTCTGGGCCATCTTCCACTTGCTCACCCACGGATTCTTCAAGGCCAACATGTTCCTCGGTGCTGGTTCGGTGATGCATGGGATGAACGACGACGTGAACATGCGCCACTACGGAGCATTACGCAAGTCAATGGCGATCACCTTTGGCACCTTCCTGATTGGTTACCTTGCCATCATCGGCGTGCCGCCGTTTGCAGGCTTCTTCTCCAAGGACGAGATCATCAAAGCCGCCTTTGAGCAGAGCGTCTGGGCTGGCGCGGCCGCATTGCTCGGCGCCGGAATCACCGCGTATTACATGTCTCGGGTGATGTTCATGACCTTCTTCGGCAAGGCTCGCTGGCAATCAGGGGTGCACCCACATGAGTCACCTGCGGTGATGACCATCCCGTTGATCGTGCTCGCGCTGCTATCCGCAGTTGCGGGTTACGGCTTGTTGCACGTCATCAATCTGGAAGAATGGTTGACGCCATTGCTGCATCCGACGACAGGGGAACTTCCTTTCAATGAGGCGCTCTTGCTGCCTGGAACGCTGGCAGTTGTTGCTGTGGGCGTGGTGCTGGCGTGGTTCGCCTATGGCAGCACTCACGAAATCCCTGTGCAGGCACCTCGTGGCAACGCCTTTATCCGCGCCGCACGAGCCGACCTCGGGGGCGACGCATTCAACCAGGAGGTCGTCATCGGCCCTGGTGAGCGTTTGACCGCAACCCTCGTCGCTGTCGATGAGAAGGTGCTCGATGCATCGGTCATGGGCATAGCGGACACATTCACCGGCTTGGGTGGGCGCTTTCGTAGCCTTCAAACAGGTTTCACGCGTTCTTATGCACTTGTCATGGTCGTCGGCGTGATCATCGTCGGCGCGGTCGCATTCTTGGTGAGGTTGTCATGAGCACATTCCCCTGGCTGACCGCGCTTTTGGCGTTCCCGCTGATGTCTGCCGCAGTGGTCATGGTGATGCCCAAGGGCAACGCCGCCACCGTTAAGCGAGCCGCCTTCGGTTTCTCGTTGGTCCCAGTTGCGATCATCGCTTACCTCTGGTCGCAGTTCGATGCAAACGCCACCGAGCAGTTCCAGTTCGCTGAGAACACCGAGTGGATTCGCGGTTGGGGAGTGCACTACGCCCTCGGAGTTGACGGGATCGCCTTGGCGATGATTGCACTCTCGGTCATCTTGGTTCCCGTCGTCATAATCGCCGGCTGGAACGACGTGGAGAACCGCGGCAGCGGCAATGTGGCTGAGTACTTCGCCTGGTTCCTGGTCTTGGAGACTTTCATGGTCGGCGTTTTCGCTGCCACCGATGTATTCCTCTTCTATGTGTTCTTCGAAGCGATGCTGGTGCCGGTCTACTTCCTCATCGGGCGTTTTGGCGGACCTCGTGGTGCCTTCGCAGCGATGAAATTCTTCATCTATTCGTTGGTCGGTGGATTGATCATGCTGGCCGCACTCATCGGTCTTTACGTCATCAGCAGCCGCAACGGCATTGGATCATTTGCATATGCCGACCTGCTGGGCTTGAAGATGGACCCGAACACCCAAAAGCTGCTTTTCCTCGGGTTCTTCGCCGCCTTCGCAATCAAGGCCCCGTTGGTTCCTGTTCACACCTGGCTGCCGGATGCTGCCCAGCAAGCGACCCCAGCCACCACTGTCTTACTTGTTGGCGTCCTCGACAAGGTCGGCACCTTCGGAATGCTCCGACTTTGCCTGCCGCTATTTCCCGAGGCTGCGCGTTGGTTCACGCCGACAGTGTTGATCCTCGGACTCGTTGGCATCATTTATGGTGCCATCGTTGCTATCGGGCAGACGGACATGCGTCGTTTGATTGCTTTCACCTCGATCTCGCACTTCGGTTTCATCACCATCGGTGTGTTCGTCATGACCAGCCTCGGCCAGTCCGGTGCGACTTTGTACATGGTGAACCACGGCTTCTCCACCGCAGCGTTGTTGTTGCTGGTCGGCTATCTCATCAGCCGCCGCGGATCTGCGCGAATTGCGGATTTTGGTGGCGTCCACAAGGTCGCCCCTGTGTTAGCGGGCTTGTTCCTCGTCGCTGGTCTGTCGTCATTGGCACTGCCTGGCATGAGCAGTTTTGTCAGCGAGTTCATGGTGTTGCAAGGAACCTTCCTGCAGCACCCCGTTATTGCTTTGATCGCCACCAGTGGGGTAGTCCTGGCTGCGACTTACATCCTGGTGATGTACAAGCGCACAATGACCGGTCCGGTGGGTCAGGGAGTGGAAGTAGTCACAGAACTCAATCGCCGCGAGATCTGGGCGATTAGTCCGTTAGTGGCCGCACTTCTGGTATTTGGCTTCTTTCCCAAGCCCGTTCTCGATGTTGTTAACCCGGCCATCGCCAGAGTGATGCAGCAAATCGGAGCGGTCGATCCTCAACCACGGGTCGCAGTTGTCGACACTAAGGCAGGTCAGTGATGGGTCCGCAACCGTTCACGATGCCGCACATCGAGTACTCGGCGCTGGCGCCAGTGTTCGTCCTGTTCGTGGCTGCCACTCTCGGTGTGCTGATTGAGGCTTTTGTGGGACGCACTCTGCGGCGTCAGCTGCAGTTGCTTGTGACTTTCGGCTCGCTGATTATCGCTTTGGCATTTGCGATCACACAGTGGAGCTCCCATGCAGTCGTCGCTGAAGGTGCGCTTGCATTGGATGGCCCGGCCGTCCTCTTACAGATCACCTTGTTGGTCATCGCAATCGTGGGCGCACTCCTAATGGCTGAGACCAAAGCGGATCCGGCTGGAGATGCGTTCGCGCCGCGCACGTCAGCGATTCCTGGCAGTGATGATGAGCGAGAGTTCACCATGCGCGGCTGGACCCAGACGGAGATCTGGCCACTGTTTCTCTTCGCTGTCAGCGGTTCCATCCTGTTCCCGATGGCCAATGACCTGCTGACGATGTTCATCGCCTTGGAGATGCTGTCGTTGCCGTTGTACCTCCTGGTTGGCATGTCCCGCCGTCGACGTTTGCTCTCACAAGAGGCGGCACTGAAGTACTTCGTCCTCGGTGCCTTCGCGTCTGCTCTGTTCCTCTTCGGTGCCGCATTGATCTATGCAGCGTCAGGTGAATTGACGCTCGGTGCCATCGCTAACGCTGCCAACCAGGACTCCAGCACCACATCGTTGATGCTCATCGGCGCTGTGCTCGTACTGGTCGGCTTGTTCTTCAAGGTCGGCGCCGCTCCTTTCCATCAGTGGAGCCCAGACGTCTATCAAGGTGCACCAACTGCGATCACTGCGTACATGTCTGCGGCCACCAAGATTGCAGCCTTCGGCGCTGTCATGCGTTTGCTTTATGTCGGGCTGCAGGGTTTGCAGTGGGATTGGCAACCTGTCGTCGCCACCGTCGCAGTTATCTCGATGCTCGTCGGTTCATCTGCTGCTTTGGTGCAAACGAATATCAAGCGAGTGTTGGCATACTCGTCGGTGGCCCACGCAGGCTTCATCATGACCGCCATGTTGGCTGTCAACCCTCGCGGTCTCGCGGGTGCGTTGACTTACCTCGTGACCTATGGGTTCGTCAGCACAGCAGCCTTCGCTGTGGTCTCCTTGGTTCGAAGCCCCGCGGGTGAAGCAAATGACATCTCGCAGTGGGCGGGGTTGGGTCGCAAGTCACCAGTCACGGCAGCTGTGTTCACCTTCCTCTTGCTGGCACTGGCGGGCTTGCCGCTGACCAGCGGATTCACAGCTAAGTTCGTGGCACTCTCGTCAGCCTGGAACGGGTGGACTGGTGGTGTGGTGATCGCCGCAGTACTCACCAGCGCGGTGGCGGCGTTCTTCTACCTGCGAATCATCGTGTCGATGTACTTCTCTCCCGCCAAGGATGACATCTCCGTCACCGTCCCCAGCACCCTCACTCGCTTGGCCATTGGCGTTTGCGTCGGTATAACGACGGTGTTTGGATTCGCTCCGCAGGCGGTGCTGGCGCTCGTTGAGCATGCCGGAGTGTTCGTCAGCTGAGCGCAGCTGGCGAATCTCCCATAAGTTAAGACCATGTCGCTCACCATGCCGCTGGATTTCGGCGACGAGCGACTCCGAACGGACATTGAAAGCAGCCTCGCCACCATTGAGGATGCCATCCACGCTGCGATTGCCAGCGAATTCCCGTTTGCCACATCTGCGGCAGACCACTTGGTCTCAGCTGGAGGTAAGCGTTTTCGCCCGCTGCTAACCCTGCTAGCCGCGCATGCAGGTGATGCAAGTGCTTGGCAAGTGGTGCCCGCTGCTGTGATCGTGGAGTTGACGCATGCAGCGACTCTGTATCACGACGATGTGATGGATGAGGCGCCGTTGCGTCGCGGTCGGGAGTCTGCGAATTCCCGATGGGGCAACACAGTCGCCATCCTCACCGGAGACTTCTTGTTCGCGAAGGTCTCGCAGTTGTTGGCAGATCTTGGGCCGGAAGCTGTGCGCATTCACGCTCACACTTTCGAGCGACTGTGTATCGGCCAGATCAATGAGACTCGCGGACCTGCGCAGGGTATGGATCCTGTCGATCACCACATCAAAGTTCTTGCAGACAAAACCGGATCGCTGATCTCCACTAGCCTTCGCTACGGCGCCATGTTTAGCGGCTGCAGCCCCGAGGTCATCGAGGCGCTAGCAACTTATGGCGAGCGCATCGGCGTTGCATTCCAGTTGGCCGATGACTTGGTTGACCTCACCAGCGACTCTGCCGACTCAGGTAAGACGCCAGGAACGGACATCCGGGAAGGCGTGCCAACATTGACGACTCTGCTAATCCAGCGAGAGGCATCCTCCGCGGATTCGGCACTCCTGGAAGCGCTGGCCGGTCCGGTTTATGACGAAAAGACCGTGTCTGAGGTGCTGGCTTCACTGCGCAATCACCGGCAACTCGACCAAGCCCGACAGATCGCACGCACATGGTCTGATGAGGCCCGCGCCAGTCTTGGGCCGCTTCCGACAGGACCGGTGCGCGATGCACTCGATCTCTTATGTGATTACGTGGTTGAGCGCACTGCCTGAGCTCGTCGGTAGGCATCCACTCCGAACACAATCAACGCGAGCCAGACAGCGCCAAAGCCGAACCAGCGAGAAGTCGGCATCGCCTCGCCGATGACGGTGACACCCAGAGTGAACTGAATGATCGGCGCGATGTACTGCAGTACTCCCATTGTGGTGAGCGGCACACGCCCAGCCCCTGCACCAAAGAACAGCAACGGAATCGCAGTGATCGCACCAGTCAACACGAGCAGCAACACGTGTACCCCGCCGTGGTGGATCAGGGTTGAGTGATGAGTCAGCTGCAGGAACACCATCGCCGAAAGCGAAATCGGTGCTAAGACCGAAGTCTCGAACGTCAATGATGCGAACGCATCCACGCCAGCCATTTTCTTCAGCAAACCGTAAGAGCCGAA
Organism: Actinomycetota bacterium; assembly: GCA_009923375.1. Lineage (GTDB taxonomy): Bacteria > Actinomycetota > Actinomycetes > S36-B12 > UBA5976 > RFTO01. The sequence goes on from RFTO01000019.1 coordinate 10,129, forward strand.
GCTGCTGGCAAGCACCAACGCGATCCACGGTAAGCGCCCGTAGTCGACAGCCAGCACGGCCACAGCAGCAGTGGCGATTGAAATAGCCACCCACTGCAGGCGATTGAGTCGCTCCTTCAGCACGATCATCCCAAGAGCGACGGAGACCAGAGGGTTGATGAAATAACCCAAAGCAGACTCAACGACTTGGTGATTGTTGACCGCCCAAATGTAAAGACCCCAGTTAATAGTGACCAACAACGCCGCTGCCGCCAGAAGTACAGCGCTGCGACGGTTTCGCGTGACGGCCGCCACCTGGGGCCAACCCTTACGCACCCACGCGACGGCCGCCAAGAACACGAACGACCACCACACGCGATTCGCCAGGATTTCCCAAGGGCTAGCCGGCTCCAGCAGGGGCCAATACAGGGGGAAGAGGCCCCACAGCGCGTAAGCAGTGATCGCAAAAGCGGTTCCGCGGCGGCGCTGCACCGGATCGATGGTCACTGTGGCTACGGTAACGGCTTGGGGAGGTGAATGAGGCTGCGGTGCGTGCAGACCCGCACCTAGCCTTACTTTTAGGTCGTTATCGTTCGTACTTCTGCTAGTGCTTTTCCCATTACTTCCGCCGGTAGTTGTGCCAGTAGTTCTGTCAGCACAGGGTTGAAAAAGGAGGCTCGATCGCATGACATCGCTTCGTCTCAATGTGCTTGAGCTCGGTCTGGCGTGCTGCGCATTGGAATATCACGCCGCTGCTGTTAGCGAGAACCTGCAGCAGCAGTGGCAGGCGCTCGTTAGCGATGCTGGCGATGCTGGCGATGCTGGCGACACTGGCGACACTGGCGACACTGGCGAGCAGGCAGGCGCCTGGGATGTGCTTGTGCTCGCCGGCACCATGACGCATGCACTTGTGCCCACGATTGTCTCCGCCTATGAATCCCTCGGGCAGCGCCGCGCTGTGGTGTCGTTCGGCGCCTGCAGCATCTCCGGTGGTCCGTACTGGGACTCATACTCAGTTGCGTCTGTGCCGCCCGTCCCAGTGGATGTGTCCATTCCGGGTTGCCCGCCGACCCCTGCGGCGCTGCTGCGCGGTCTGCGCGACCTTCAACAAACACTGGCCTTGCGGGCCTGCCGTGCGGCCGCCCCAGACTCGGTGGCGGGACACCATGCTTGAGCGACTTGTTAATCGCGATGAGTGCATCGCTGACCTGCAGTCCCAGATCGAGGGTGCTGCAACTGACGTGTTCAGCGACCCTGCATGTGTGTTGGTGCCACCGCAATCCTGGCGGCAAGCCGCCCTGCTGGTGAGTCGACAAGGGTTCACCAGCATGGATTTCCTCACCGCCGCTGATTTCGGCACCTATCTGCGCGTGGTTGCGGTGATATCCGATCCGACCGGCACCTCCATGATGGTCGGTACGGATGTCGCCGCCGAGGCCATGATGTTGGGTTCACTCGCAGAGATATTCCCGGCTGCGTCGTGGCATGAGCGCGAGACGGCGGAGATGTTCGGCCTAATGTTCACCGGCCACCCTGATCCGCGGCCACTCCTGCTCGCCCACTGCCCGGTGCAAACCCCACTTCGACGCAAAGCGGCACTCACCACACGACTGGGCACCACCTGGCCGGGAGCAACTGAACCAGGGGAGTCGAAAGTTCCCGATCGGCCAGCCCGCCGACCACAACTTCCACCCGGTGTACGGCGGGAGTGGGTGGACTCATGATCGTCCCACTTCGCGGCAGTTTGTCCCTCGATGCAGACGCCTGCACCTCGTGCATGTTGTGCGTGCGTGAATGCCCAGCCTGGTGCATCACTTTGGAAGCGCGCAAGGAAGTGGATGAATCCGCGACCCCAGCTAATGATCGGAAAGCACGCAGCAAGCACGTCCTTGAGTCG
>RFTO01000181.1 GCA_009923375.1 Actinomycetota bacterium
TTCCCTCTGCAGACCTCACCCATGACACACTTGCCCTACGCACGGCGACCGCACCAGCGGCGCCGAGGCAAAGGAGGCTCGGCATGACTGTTCTCAATTCGAGTGTCACTGCATCGGCAGTGCATGAGACTTCCCTCTACGGCGCATCCCTCGGGCGACGCGTGACCTTCCGTGATCTGCTTGAAGCGAAGGTGCACGGCCAGCACTGGCCGATGCTCACCTCCTACGACGCGATCACCGCAGGCATCTTCGACTCCCTCGGCGTTCCCGTCCTCCTTGTCGGCGATTCCGCAGCGACGATGGTGTACGGCTACGACACAACGATCCCTGTGACCATGGAAGACCTACTGCCGCTGGTGCGCGCAGTTGTCCGCGGCAGCAAGCAGGCGATGGTGGTGGCTGATATGCCGTTCGGCTCCTACCAGAGTTCTGTGTCCGCCGCCATCCACGCTGCAAGCCGCTTCATCAAAGAGGGCGGCGCACATGCTGTGAAACTCGAAGGCGGACTGCGCGTGGTGCCGCAGGTGCGCGCGCTTGTCGAAGCCGGCATTCCCGTGATGGCGCACGTCGGCCTCACGCCGCAATCGGTTCATGCCCTCGGTGGTTACAGAGTGCAGGGCCGCGGGGAAGACGGCCAGCGGATTCTCGAGGATGCGCTCGCCCTGCAAGACGCCGGCGCATTCGCTGTGGTACTCGAGGTGATTCCCGCCGATCTGGCCGCCAAGATCACACAGGCGCTCACAATCCCGACCATCGGCATCGGCGCCGGCGTGAATGCCGATGCGCAGGTGCTGGTGTGGCAGGACCTCGTCGGCTTGACCCCCGGCGCCACGCCCAAGTTCGTCACTCCGTACGCCAATGTGGGTGAGATCATCACCACGGCAGTTCGCACCTGGTGCGACGACGTGGTGAATCTGAAATACCCAAGCGCCGATCAGTCATACAAGTAACGAGTCGCTCGCCCCTCATTCAAACCGGGACTGCAAACATCCCGGCACGAGCTAGGTGATCGAATGGCCAGAGTGCGCGCAGCTTGCGAGACTTAATGTGCTTGACTGCTCGCGATGAGAATCCTCCCCAGCACCGCGCCCTTGCGTAACTCGCGCGATTTCCGATTGCTATTCAGCAGCGGCTTGATCACTTACTTCGGGTCGATGATGACCTTTGTCGCACTTCCGCTGCAGATCAAGGAACTCACCGGCTCCTACATCGCTGTCGGGATCCTCGGGATCGTGGAGCTCGTGCCGTTGATCGTCATGGGTTTGTGGGGCGGTGCACTGGCCGATGCCGTCGACCGCCGGAAGATGGTGCTCGGCGCGGAGATCGGCGCCGGCTTTTGCGCGACTCTCCTGCTTATCAATGCACTCACACCGCATCCGCAGGTGTGGGTCATCTACATAGTCACTTTGCTGTTCACATGCTGCGACGGTTTGCAACGGCCAAGCCTGGATGCACTTGTACCGCGAGTTGTTCGGCACCAAGACATGGCAGCAGCATCCACATGGCAATCGATGCGATGGCAGTTTGGTTCGATTATCGGCACAGCCAGCGGCGGCCTGATCGCATCGAGCTTCGGCCCGCACTTCGTTTATGCGATCGACATTGCGACTTTCATGGCATCTGCTGCACTGCTATCGCGACTGCGTTCCTCGGCGCCACCTGCAGGTGCGAGCAAGCCATCCATCGGGACCATTCTTGAAGGCGCTCGATACGCAGCATCGAGACCAGACCTGGTCGGCACCTACGTCGTGGACATCGTGGCGATGCTCTTCGCCTTCCCCAACGCAGTCTTCCCCTTCTTCGCCGATCAGTTTCCGCAACATTACGCACTGGGCCTGCTGTATTCAGCTGGGGCAATCGGCGCTTTCATCGCAAGCATCACGAACGGTTGGGCGCAGCACCTGCATAGGCACGGCCGCATGATTGCGATCGCTGCAGCAACATGGGGTGCGGCGATCATCGCCACAGGCTTCTCTCGCAACCTTTGGTTGGTTGTGGCGTGCTTGGCACTTGCTGGCGCAGCGGACATGGTGAGTGGAATTTTCCGCTCCACAATTTGGAATCAGACGATTCCCGACGAAATGCGCGGAAGACTTGCGGGCATCGAGTTGTTGTCGTACTCACTTGGACCGCAGGTTGGTCAACTGCGTGCATCGTTGTTTGCTCAGTGGTTCACATTGCGTCGTGCGATCATCAGTGGTGGAGTTTTATGTATTGCAGGAACGACAATCAGTGCTGCAACGTTGCGATCTTTTTGGAACTACGACGATCGCACTAGCGAACATGCACAACGTGAACGTGAGATTCGCGCAAAAAAAATCACGTAACACATTTGCGACACGCCGCAACGTAATGACACGAAATGCTCTTGTTGTTGCAACAAGTCTGCTTTCATAAGTCTTAACTTCTTGACAAACCTGTCGAGAACCCACAACAGGAGGAACCTGTGGCGGCAACGAAGGCACCGGCCAAGAAGGCCACTGCCAAGAAGACCACAGCTCGCAAGCCTGCAGCGAAGAAGGTCACGGCGGTCAAGAAGACCACCGCAGCCAAGAAGACCACCGC
>RFTO01000182.1 GCA_009923375.1 Actinomycetota bacterium
GCGGCATTCTTCCAGGACTTACTGCGTGCCATGTTCCTTCTCCTTCTCGTGGTGGTAGCGAACCGACCTTCGGCTCTCCCACTTCGCACAACCAGTGAAAACACCAGCCTTGCGAGGTCTTAACGTTGACGACCTGAGTCGTCGGTGCGCATCATCGGTGATGCGCACCTTGGTCAACCGATTAGTCGACGACAGTCACACCCATCGAGCGCGCGGTGCCCTCGATGATGCGCATTGCCATGTCCATGTCGTTCGCGTTGAGGTCGCTGGCCTTGATCTCAGCGATCTCGCGGACCTGGGACTTGGTGATCGACGCAACCTTGGTCGTGTGCGGCACACCAGAGCCCTTTTCCACGCCTGCGAACTTGAGGATCAAGCGCGCGGCTGGCGGAGTCTTCGTGATGAAGTCGAATGTGCGGTCTTCGTACACCGTGATCTCCACCGGGATGATCTGGCCCTTCTGGGCCTCGGTGGCGGCGTTGTACGCCTTGCAGAACTCCATGATGTTCACACCATGCTGACCAAGCGCAGGACCCACTGGCGGAGCCGGGTTCGCGGCACCTGCCTGAATCTGCAGCTTGATGATGGCCGAGACCTTCTTCTTCGGTGGCATCTGCGCACCTCTTTCTTCGTGTGTTGAGTGTTACGGGACTTAATTCTTCTGGATTTGGCTGAAGGCCAACTCCACTGGAGTCTCACGGCCGAAGATCTCAGTCAGGCCGACAACCTTCTGCGCATCGATGTTGATCTCGGAGATGGTCGCATGCAAAGTGGCAAACGGTCCGTCGATGATGGTGACGGAATCACCCACCGAGAACTCGATCTCAACCATGCGCCCACCAGAACCTCCGGTTGCGGTGGCGCCACCGGGTGCAGCTCCGGTGGTCTTCTTCTCTGGCGCCGGCGCCAACATCTGGGCCACCTCGTCCAAAGTCAGCGGGATTGGGTTGTGAGCTTGTCCAACGAAGCCGGCAACATCCGGGGTGTTGCGGACAACGCCCCACGATTCGTCGGTGAGCTCCATGCGGACAAACACGTAGCCCGGGTACTTCGACTCGCGGACGATCTTGCGCTCGCCACTCTTGATGACGACCTTCTCAGTCTCCGGTCGCTCTACTTCGAAGATGTGCTCCTGCATCGCGAGGGTGACTGTGCGCGCCTCGAGATTTTCCTTGACGATCTTTTCCTTGCCGCTCTTGGCCTGCACGACATACCACTCACCGGGCAGCGATGCCTGGCGCGCCTTGAAGGCTTCAACCGGATCTGCTTCGGCGTCCTCATCGTCGATGGGCTCGGACGTTTCGGAGGCGACGGTGTCAGTCGCAGCATCAGTGTCCTCGACGACGAGCTCGACGACGAGCTCCACATCAGCAACCGGCGTAGCTTCGACATCTGCTTGCGCCGTTACCTCGTCATTGTTACCGAACGGCTGCGAGACGAGAGTAGGTGAATCCTCACCCGCTGGCGCTGCGCTGTCGGTGGGGGACGCAGAGAACGCGGGCATCGCAACCTCGGGGGTAGCGGATTCTCGCGTGCTCATGGCATCCTCATTGAAATTCTCAGTCATGATCGGTGTCAGGCTCCAAACACCGAAAGCACTGCTTTGGCAACACCAAGGTCGATGATTCCGACGATGGCGGCAAGGAGTGCGACGAAACCAACAACAACCCAGGTGTAGTTGGTCAATTGCTCACGGGTGGGCCATACGACCTTGCGCAGCTCGTCGCCGATTTGGCGGTAGAACAAGCTGACACGGACGAACAGGCCCTTCTTCTCATCCGAAGATGCGGGGCCGTGGCCGACTGCTGCGTCGTTCACTTTCGCCATCCTTCACTCACATCGTGCCGTTGTCTTCGGCGAAGACCACGTTGCTTGAGCAGATACTCAAGCGGCCTGCAGCGGACCAATACCTAAAACACCGCCGCAGGGTCGGAGGGAATTGAACCCCCAACCTACGGTTTTGGAGACCGGCGCTCTACCAATTGAGCTACGACCCTGTGGCTGGCCTTCACCCACGTAGCGAGTCACCTGATACCTCATCCCCGTTCGTGTGAAACGAACAAGGCGCAGGCAGGCTTACGCCACGGAGGTCGAGCCACCGCAGGCGAGAAGTCTAGACGCTATGCCATCGCACCCGATCACCGCATCCTGCCCGAGTGCGGATCCCCGCGCCTTAGGCACAATTAGCCCATGGCAATGAGCTCAGACAACACTTCCGCCGTCAATCGTCGCATCTCCGCTCGGATCGGGGCAATCGCCGAGAGTGCCACCCTCGCTGTGGACGCGAAAGCCAAGGCGCTTATGGCAGCGGGCAGACCGGTCATCGGCTTCGGTGCGGGTGAGCCTGATTTCGCCACCCCCGAGCACATTGTTGAGGCTGCAGTCGCGGCTGCGCGCGACCCCAAGTGGCATAAGTACTCCCCCACTCCCGGCTTGCCGGCCCTGCGCCAGGCAATCGTGGATGTCACCGCCCGCGACAACGGCGTCACCATCGCCGCCGAGCAGGTGCTTGTGACAAACGGTGGCAAGCACGCAGTGTTCGTTGCGTTC
>RFTO01000183.1 GCA_009923375.1 Actinomycetota bacterium
GATGTCTCGTCGCCACTTAGCCCAAGTGTGATCCGTTAGTGAGTTTTAGACACGCCCTCAAATCTCCAGCAAAATAGGTGCTTTAGCGCTTAGTTTCTTGGCGAAACAGCATTAAGTGAACATACTTAACCCTCAAGTTGAGGTTTAATCTGCGTGTCGTGGTCCAGATGTGCAGGAATTCCACAAGTGCGCATAGCCTTCGTACCTGCACCTGCACCCGCGAGGTCGACATCTGTCCAGAGCGACCCCGGTGCATCACAGGGAGGGAACGCACATGAGCGATACAGTCGATTCTCGCGATGCTATCCAGTCCGATTTATTCGGAGCCCCTGCAGATGAGCGCGAGCTCACAGGTTTTCGCAGCCCTGTTGCATGTTCAGTCGCGGGCATCACTTACCGTCAACTGGACTACTGGGCGCGGACTGGTTTGGTGGAACCCACAGTCCGAGATGTCAACGGCTCCGGCAACCAGCGCCTCTACGGATTTCGCGACATTCTCATGCTGAAGGTGGTCAAACGCCTCCTTGACGCTGGGGTGTCTCTCCAGAACATTCGGGCTGCAGTGACCTACTTGGGCTCACGTGCAATCAACGACCTGGGAAGTATCACGTTGATGAGTGATGGGGTCAGCGTCTACGAATGTACCAGCGATGACGAGCTAGTGGACTTGGTCCGACAGGGACAAGGTGTGTTCGGTATTGCCGTGGGTCAGGTGTGGGCTGAGATCTCAGGATCGCTGTCACTTCTACCAGCTCAGCCCGGGGGAGATGTCGAAGTTCAGGGAACAGACGAGCTCTCCTTGCGGCGACTGCGCCGTATCTCTTAAGGGTCAGCTTTCTGGGTCGCCATCACCCGCGGCTGACATTTTCCACCACCCACTGCAGGAGCGCTGATGCGCGCATAGCGCAGACTTTCGCTAGCGTGTCACCATGGCTACCGAGGATCTCGCCCCCGCTTCCATCAGTCCCTTCGTAAGTCGACACATCGGCCCTCGCGAAGATGATCACCAAGGCATGCTTGCCACAATCGGGGTGGGCAGCACCGCGGAGCTGATCGATCGCACTGTGCCGGAGCTCATCCGGCTACGAGAGTCAATGGACTTGCCAGCGGGACTTAGCGAGGACGCGGCTCTGGCGAAGTTGAGGGGATACGCAAAGCGAAATGTCCTCAAGACGTCGATGATCGGACTGGGCTACTCAAATTGCCGAACACCGCATGTTATTACCCGCAATATCCTTGAGAATCCTGCTTGGTACACCGCTTACACGCCCTACCAACCTGAGATCAGCCAAGGACGACTCGAAGCCCTCCTGAACTTCCAGACTGTGATTGAAGATCTCACTGGTCTGCCGATTGCCAGCTCCAGCCTGCTCGATGAGCCCACTGCCGCCGCCGAGGCGATGACGTTGACTCACAGAGCCAGCAAGAAATCCAGTGATGTCTTCATCGTCGACGCAGACTCCCACCCACAGACCATCGAGGTCATTCGCACCCGCGCACTGCCAATTGGCATCGAGGTGCGCGTCCTGGATGTCGACACGTTAAGCGCGGAGGTTGTCGAGTCGGCCTACGGGGTCCTCATTTCGTACCCCAGCACTACCGGGCGCATCCGTGATCTGACGCCGGTGGCGGAATTAGCCAATGCAAACAGCACCTTGATGGTGGTCGCCGCCGATTTACTTGCACTGACGCTACTTGCTGCCCCCGGTGCTATCGGCGCTGATGTGGTCGTTGGATCGGCTCAAAGATTTGGCGTGCCACTCGGCTTTGGCGGACCACATGCGGGCTACATGAGCGTGCGAAGCGGACTGGAGCGCATGATGCCCGGCCGTTTGGTTGGCGTGAGCATCGATTCACATTCGAACCCGGGGCTGCGACTCGCTCTGCAAACACGTGAACAGCACATCCGCCGAGAGAAGGCCACCAGCAATATCTGCACCGCGCAGGTGTTGCTTGCAGTTGTTGCGGGAATGTACGCCGCGTGGCACGGTCCTGATGGACTCAAGGCCATCGCCCGGACCGTGAACCGGCACGCCCGAGCGATTGCAGCGGCAGCCACGGCTGCGGGATTCACTGTGGTGCATGCGGATTTCTTCGACACAGTTCTCATTCGTTGCGTCGGTCAGGCTGACGGCGTGGTCAGTGCGGCACTTGCACAAGACATCAACATCCGAAAGATTGACGCCGATCATGTTGTCATCGCTACGGATGAATGCACCGAGCAGAGTCATGTGCAACAGCTCGTGTCTGCGTTCGCGGCTGTCGCTGCGAATGGCGACGCCTCCTTCGCTGCGGCAATCTCAGCAGCTGCAGACGGCAACAGTGCGCCATCGATTGCGCCTCAACTCCAGCGCACCACACCTTTCCTGCAGCACCCGGTTTTCAACACTTACCGCAGCGAAACGCAGCTGCTGCGTTACCTACGCCGCCTATCGGATAAGGACATCGCCCTGGATCGATCGATGATTCCGTTGGGTTCGTGCACGATGAAATTAAATGCCACTGCGGAAATGATGCCAATCACGTGGCCCGAGTTCGCCAGCATCCACC
>RFTO01000184.1 GCA_009923375.1 Actinomycetota bacterium
TTCAGGCCGTGCTTCCAACCTTCGAAGTAAATCTCTTCGACCTCGGCGATCGTCGCCGACTCCGGCATGTTCACTGTCTTGGAAATGGCACCTGACAGGAACGACTGGCAGGCCGCCATCATGCGGACGTGACCCATGGGTTCGATGGCCCGGGCGCCCATCGCGCAGTCAAAGACCTCGTAGTGCTCCGGCTTGAGTCCAGGCGCATCCACAACGTGGCCGTTCTCGCTGATGAACTCGACAATCGCCTCGACGGTCTCATTGGAGTAACCCAGACGGTGAAGTGCGCGTGGGACTGTCTGGTTGACGATCTGCATAGAGCCGCCGCCAACCATCTTCTTGAACTTCACCAGCGAGAAGTCAGGCTCAATACCCGTGGTGTCGCAATCCATCATGAAGCCGATGGTGCCGGTCGGCGCGAGGACCGAAGCCTGCGCGTTACGCCAGCCGTTCTTCTCTCCGAGTGCGTAACCATCAGCCCACATCTTCGATGCGAGCTTGGCAACATCGGCATCCAGAGCGCTGACGGTCCGGAGTGCATCGCTAGCCGCGGCGTGCTTGCGCATAACGCGCTTGTGTGGCTCGGCGTTGCGGGCGTAACCCTCGTATGCACCGACGATTCCAGCAAGCTCAGCGGAACGCTTGTACGCAGTACCTGTCATCAAGCTGGTGATCGCACCAGCGACGGCGCGGCCACCTTCGCTGTCGTACGCCAAACCGCACGCCATCAGCAGTGCGCCAAGGTTGGCGTAGCCGATGCCGAGCTGGCGGTACTTGACGGTGGTGTCGCCGATGGCCTCCGTTGGGAAGTCGGCGAAGCAGATGGAGATATCCATCGCAGTGATGATGAACTCAACTGCCTTCGCAAAGCCAACCGCGTCGAACGTGTCGTCGTCCTTGAGGAACTTCAGCAGGTTCAGCGATGCAAGGTTGCACGACGAGTTGTCCAAGGACATGTACTCACTGCAGGGGTTAGACGCAGTGATGCGGCCGGTCTCCGGGTTGGTGTGCCAGTCGTTGATGGTGCCGTCGTACTGGATTCCAGGGTCAGCACATGCCCACGCCGCTTCGCACATCTTGGCGAAGAGGGCTTTGGCATCGACAGTCTCGATGACCTCGCCGGTAGCGCGCCCGCGCAGACCAAATTGGGTTCCCTGCTCCACGGCCTTCATGAACTCGTCGCTTACTCGCACCGAGTTGTTCGCGTTCTGGTACTGCACGGAGACGATGTCCTTGCCGCCCAGATCCATGTCAAAGCCTGCGTCGCGCAGGGCGCGAATCTTGTCCTCTTCACGAACCTTGGTCTCAATGAACTCCTCGATATCCGGGTGGTCGACATCGAGCACAACCATCTTGGCAGCACGACGTGTGGCACCACCGGACTTAATGGTTCCTGCCGATGCATCAGCACCACGCATGAACGACACGGGACCAGATGCGGTGCCGCCACTAGACAACAGTTCCTTACTGGAGCGGATGCGCGACAAGTTAAGGCCCGCGCCAGAACCTCCCTTGAAGATCAAGCCTTCCTCGCGGTACCAGTTGAGGATGGAGTTCATGGTGTCGTCAACAGCCAGGATGAAGCAGGCACTTACCTGCTGCGGGGATGACGTGCCGACGTTGAACCACACAGGCGAGTTAAACGAGAAGATCTGGTGCAGCAGCATCCAGGTGAGCTCGTGCTCGAAGATGAGGGCGTCGTCATCGCTCTTGAAGTAGCCAAAGTCGCGCCCAGCCTTGGTGTAGGTCAAGACGACTCTGTCGATGAGATTTCGCAGGCTCCACTCTCGCTGTGAAGTGCCGACAGCGCCACGGAAGTACTTCGTCGTGACGATGGTGGAGGCATTCACCGACCAGAAGTCTGGGAATTCCACATCGCGCTGCTCGAAGACGACCTCGCCACTCTTCCAGTTGGTCTGCACCACATCGCGGCGCTCCCAAGTCACCTCGTCATACGGGTGCACACCTGGCGTTGTGTAGAGGCGCTCGAGCGTGAGGCCCACGCGCTTGGTGTCGGATGTCGTGCCAGTGGAGTCGACGGTTTCAGTCATTTCTTTCCCCTTGTGCTGGTGTTCAGTGGTGGTGCTTACGGCTTGTGAATCTGTGTGGTCAACGATTTCGGTGGTGCTTGATGCTGATGTTTTACTTACTTTGCTGATGATGCGGGCGCCTAGAGCGGAAAGCTGTCGGCATGAACAGGGCTAGGAGCCCCGCACCGGATGTCGTGCCGACTCCGGTTCGGAGCCTGTCGGTGGTCCTTCTGCTCGAAGCAGGGCAATCTCTGCCTCGAAATCCTCGAGAGTGTCAAATGAGCGGTATACGGAAGCGAAGCGCAGGTAGGCCACTTCGTCGAGTTCCCGCAGAGGTCCCAGGATGGCTAAACCGACCTCGATACTCGGCACCTCTGCTTGGCCGCTGCCGCGCAAGGTGTCTTCAACTTTTTGAGCAAGTAATGCGAGCGAGCCTTCATCCACGGGTCGACCTTGGCACGCCTTGCGGACGCCGGAGATCACCTTGGATCGCGAAAAAGGCTCAAGAGCGCCGCCAGA
>RFTO01000185.1 GCA_009923375.1 Actinomycetota bacterium
TTAGGTACTATTTTAACATTTTCTTTTAATATTCCAACTTCTTATTCTTCATATGTTATTTCTTATAAAAGTTGTAATAATGTTGAATTATTACTATTGAATAATCCATATAGTATTCCTATTACTGAATATGGGAAAACATGTAATTATAAATTTTATTATTCTGATAATTTAGGTAATTCTTCAATAAAAAACGTAGATACCAATGTTGTTATTAATGCTGCTGTTACTTTTGCTAATCCTCCTCAATTTTCAACTACTAATATTAATGATACTGGTACCAAAATACAATTTTCTTTTGTAAATAAAAATACTTTATATTCTATTTATTATAATACTGTTGAAAATTCTGGTTCTGCAACGTTATATATTGGAAAAGGAGCTGTCAATAATAGTACTAATCCTCTTATTGATGTTAGTCCTGGTGCTAAAACTTATTATTTTTATTATAGAGATGATTACAGTAATTCTTCTTTACCTAGTACAAAATGTGAATTTACTATTTATCCTGCTGTTACTTATGTAAAACCTACTTTTACAGGTCCTACAAATACTTCTGGTAACTTACAATATACTTTTAATAACAGAAATAGCTATAGTGTTTATTATAGTAGTACTCTTGGTGGGTCTAAAACATATTTATCTACAGATAGTAATGTCAATATTTCTATTACAAATGGTCAAGCTTATAATTTTTATTTTTATTATTCTGATAGTCCTAGTAATACAGGTAATTATTCAAAGGCTAGTGATTTAAGTACTGTTACTTCTAAGGCTACTGTTACTTATGCTGAAGCTCCTAAATACAATAGTCCTGTAAATAGTTCTGGTAACTTACAATATACTTTTAATAATAGAAATAGTTATAGTGTTTATTATAGTACTACTCTTGGTGGGTCTAAAACATTTTTATCTACAAGTGATAGTGTCAATATTTCTATTACTAATGGTGAATCTTATAATTTTTATTTTTATTATTCTGATAGTCCTAGTAATACAGGTAGTTATTCTAATGCTAGTAATTTAAGTACTGGTACTTCTAAGGCTGCTGTTACTTATGCTGCTGCTCCTACATTAGTATCTGGTAGTCCTACTTCTACTAATAATAGCATTACATATACTTTTAATAATCCTACTTATTCTCTTTATTATAGTGTTGGTACTAATAAAACTCCTAGAGATTCATCGGTTTCATTGAATAGTAATGCTTGGACTTATTCTGGTCTTCAGGCTAACACAAATTATACTATTAATTTTTATTATGGTAATGGAAGTGTTTATTCTAGTAATGAATTACCAATTAGCTATTATACTTTGCCTGTTATTCCAGCAGGAAGTACTTCTTATAGTGGTTTTAGCAGTACTCAAGGTCTTACTGCAAAAGTTTCTTTAACTAATTATAGTGGTTATGATGTTACTGCTAAAATTGGTGGAACTAATATAACCAATATTAGCAGTGGTGTAATTACTTATCAATGTCCTGCTTGGAATACTGATTATGTTATCAATGTTACCTATAGAAATAATACTAGTGCATTAACCAATTCAAATAATTTTACAGTAAATGCTAGTACTAATCCTGTAACTACAAGTGGTTCTCCTGCAGTATCCGTTAGTTCTTCTACTATTGATAGTATTACATTTACTTTTTCTAATAGTAATAGTCTTTATAATTTATACTATAGTTTAGATGGTGCTACTGATATGGATGCTGGTTCAAGTAGTAGTAGTTGGACTTACACTAGACTCACTGCTAATACAAAATACCCTCTTAAATTTTGTTATAAATATGGAGGTAACAGTTCTTCTTATTCAGAAAATACTAATTATTATACTTTACTTCCCACTCCTACTCGTGAAGCAGAACCTACAGTTTCTGATCAAACAATAACTCTTATTTTGAATAATTATCTCAGTAATGTTAATGTTATTAGCACCCCCACTGCATATAGCAGTGGGGTTCCTGGTCCTGGTACTAACAAATATACTTTAAAATGGAATCTTCCTTGGAATACCACTCTTTCTACCAATATTACTTATAAAAGTACATTAAATACAAACGTATCTTCTAATCTTTATGTTACTAAACAAATAGGTGCTGATCCAGCAATTGCTGCTGCTGCTGCTGCTGCTAAGAAACTTAAAGATGAACAAGATGCTGCTGCTGCTGCTGCTGCTAGAGCTGCTAAAATTTTAAGAGGTAGTTGTTTTTTTGATAATGGTAATCTACTATTGAAAATAACTGCAGGTTCTACATTATATTTCAGAGATGGTGGTGAAGGAGAATATGTAGCCCAATGGAAATGGAATTGTTCACAAGCTAGTTGTTTAACAGGTAGTTTTTATTCTACTTCAAAAGGTAAAGATATAAGTCTTACTGATGATAATAGTAATAGTGGCAGGGTTTACTGTTATATGGCTTGGGAATATGAAGGTGGATATGACACTTACAAAATAGATGGACGTTATTTAACTAATTTATATATCAATATAAATTATAAAGGAAGAGATACTGGTTGG
>RFTO01000186.1 GCA_009923375.1 Actinomycetota bacterium
TGCCACCGAGCTCGTCGCGGCCGGTGTTCCATGCGCCCTCATTTGAGTCGATGAAGTGGAACGACTGGTTCTGCTTGGTTTCATAGCGCACAGAATCGAAGACGTAGAACTCGGCTTCCGCACCGAAGAAGGATGTGTCGGCGATGCCAGTTGCGGCGAGGTACGCCTGCGCCTTAGCCGCGACGTTGCGCGGATCGCGACTGTACGGCTCATTGGTGAACGGGTCGACGATGGAGAAGTTCATAACCAGTGTCTTCTCGATCCGGAAAGGGTCGAGGTATGCCGTAGTGACGTCGGGGATGAGTTTCATGTCCGACTCGTGGATCGCTTGGAAGCCACGGATGGATGAACCGTCGAACATCTGGCCGTCGACGAAGAAATCGGCGTTGACGGCGGTGGCCGGCACATTGAAGTGCTGCATCACGCCGGGCAGATCGCAGAAACGAACATCGACGAAGACGACGTCTTCTTCCTTGATGAACTTCAGCACCTCATCGGGTGTTGTGAACATTGCTGACCCTTCTCCTTGGTCCTAAGCAGGCTGCCTTATTGGCAGATAGGTGCACAGTAGGTGGCAGCGGTTACCCGTGAGTGACCCGCGTGTTTCGGCGGTGTTACGTGTCGCTTCTGGGCATTTATCGGCGCTGCGCTTAGCGTTTTCCCAGTCAAAAGACGCGGTTGAGGACGCCACCAAGGGCTGGCGGGCCGTGCGAGTGAGGATCGTAGGGGAGAACTCATGGCTCAGGATTCGCAGTTTCTAGACAACAACGCGGGCGCGCCACACGACCAAGCGCCGTCCTCGAGATACGTCGGCCGAACGTTCATGCTCACAGTGGCGGTTGTCGCCATCATCGGTTTATTCCTCCCTCTGCCCGGGCAACTGGCCAGTGTCGGGCTGGATGGACTACCGGGCGGGCAGGGGGATCGGGGCCCCCAAGGGATCGCTGGTGCTGTCGGCCCTCAAGGTGTTAATGGTGCGCAAGGTGCGCAAGGAGTGACGGGGCCACGCGGTGCGCAAGGACTCCAAGGAGCGCGCGGATTTCAAGGTGCCGCTGGCGCGGCTGGTGCCCAAGGAATTCAAGGCCTGCGTGGATATCGCGGATTCACCGGGTTGCTCGGCCCACAGGGAGCGCCGGGAGCGCCGGGAGCTCGAGGTGACGATGGCATACAAGGGCTCCAAGGAATCCAAGGCGACAAGGGAGACAAGGGAGACCGAGGACTTCAAGGAATCCAGGGGAACCAGGGAATTCAAGGGGTTCAGGGAATTCAAGGTGCAATCGGTCCGGTGGGTAGCGCTGGCTCCACCGGTGCGCAAGGACCCACCGGCTCCCAAGGATCACAGGGTCCCATCGGAGCAACCGGTGCTGCTGGTGCCACCGGACCTCAGGGTCCGCAGGGTTCCATCGGTCCCCAAGGACCGCAGGGAGCATCAGCGGCCGCGAATGCCGAAGTGATCACTGCAACGCTGTTGATCTCTCCTGCTGGCGTCATCTTCGGTGTTGCTAGTTGTTCCAACGCGGGAGATGTGGCTACTGGCGGCGGCTACGAGATTACCGACGCAACCGTCACCGGAATCACCATCAGCACATCGAAGCCGAATCTCGATGGGGGCGGATTCATGACGTGGACCATCGGTGGAAAGGGCACTCGGGCAGGGACGATCTCCTCGACCGTCATCGGATCGGCGTATGCCGTGTGCTTGCGAGCCTGATTAACTGGGGCGCTTGGTTGCGAGAATGGGCAAGCGAAGAAAAAGTTCAGCGACCTCGACTTTGACGGGGCATCGGACCCTTCGGAATCGGCAACTGCGCGCCAGCGCCGAGCGCTTCCAACCTTCGGCGAACCTTGGTCACCTCAGCCGGACGCAGTTTCTTAGGCAGTGATTTCATGTGCTTCTGAAGTTTCGTCAACGCAATCTGGCCAGGCTCGCGACCCGTGGAGACGAGAGTGATAGCGACTCCTTGGGCGAATCGAGACGTCCGGCGCTCCTCGCTCGTGAGAAGGTCACGCGAGGTGCGCGCAGATCCTTCGGCAACCAGCACAATTCCTGCCCGACACACCACGCGATGCACGATGTCGCGGTTCTTGTTCACAGCCACACCGGGGGTGGTCGTCCATCCGCCACGCATGTCCTGCAACACAGCTGCGGCAGCACCCGGCTGCCCTTCAATGCTCACAAAAGCAGCTCGGCGGGCACGCGGCCCGAAGTAAATCATCGTGACCAAAATCGCGACGATGAAACCGAGAACGAGGAAGTAATAGAACGCGAAGCCGCCCAGCATCTCCCCGATAGCACCGAAGATTGCCCAGCTGACGATGAACACGGCCAGCAGTTGCAGCCAGATGGTCTTGTCGTGACGGGCGGTGACGACGTAGGTCTCGGCCAGTTGCTTCAGGAAGGTACGAATTCGCTTCACGCGCGTACCTTACGCAACGGGACTGGTGTCGGCGGCGTTATCCACGCGTGCAGCGCTGGCTTGCTGGAAGAGGCGGCTGGCGCGGTAGGACGAGCGCACGAG
>RFTO01000187.1 GCA_009923375.1 Actinomycetota bacterium
GGTCCCACACAGCGGGGACCACGTCGATCTCACCGGTTGGCGCATCATCGGTGTCGAAACTGAAAGCATCCTCATCAAGTACCTCGGGCGCGAACGCCGCCGATTCCTGCGCAGCATCCTCCTGCGGGTCATCGCGATCAGTGGCGACAACTTTCTCGAAGGGCTCATCTCCCACTCGGGGGCCGAGGTCTTCATCGATGTCCTTGGCCCGTAAGGCGCTTGCGCCGCGCTGAAACCCGAAGCGCATCGATTCCCACAGCACTCGCGCACGCAAGGGAATCATGGCAAGAGGGGTGCTCGTGACAACCAGAAGTGCAAATAATGCGATCACAGAAAGTAGGACATACGCGACTGCGGTACCTGTGCCGGCCACCAGCGGCGCACTAATGAAATAGCCGAACCAGCCGGCGCCTTGCCGCATCGATGCGTTTCCATCCCCTGGGCGAGCGAGTCCATTAGCGAGATGCCATATTCCAGAACCAGCGAACACCAACAAACCCATGCCAATGGAGAGGCGCCCGGTGCCGGCGACATCCTCCGGGTTGCGCAGCCAACGCCAGGCCAACATCAAAAACAGCACTGGCAGTACCAAACTGACGCGACCTAAGGTGCCCAAAGCCAGGAAGTCCACCCAGCGCCCGATGTAACCGCGGGTGCCGAACCAAAGGCTGGCGCCGGTGACCACTGCCAGGGCGAGGTGGGTTAGACCGCGACCATCACGTCGATGTGCTGGATCAAGCTCTCGCGCATCGCTGCCAACGCGACGGACTGTCGCACCGAGAACGCCAGCCACACTCATCCACAGCCAACTGAGCCCTCGTCCAAGGGCGGTGAGGAGCGCGCTGAAGAAATTGCCTCGCTTCTTCTTCGCGGAGGCCGACGATCGCGAGGATTTTCCCGCTCGCGATTGCGTCTTGGTAGCCATGTGGGAAAACCTAAGCGGCAGCAACGACAATCAGCCCCCACACACGCCGCAACCGGCGTAAATCAGCGCTGCTTAGACCTCAATGACTAGAGGGAGAATCATCGGCTTGCGTCGCAGGGTCTTTCCCGCCCAGCCGCCAATGGTGCGCCGCACCACTTGGGACAACTCGAACCTGTCGGTGACACCGCGTTGCATGGCAGCCTCGACAGCATCACGAATCTGCGGGATGACCTCGTCGAATCGGTGGTCGCCCTCGGCAGAACCGCGGGCGTGCACCTCCGGGCCACCGACCACTTTGCCGGCATCCAGATCGACGACCACCACAGCGGAGATGAAGCCTTCATCGCCGAGAATGCGGCGATCCTTGAGATCGGAATCAGTCAGTTCGCCGACACTTGAGCCGTCGACATACACGTAACCACATGGAACGGCTCCGACAATGCGGGCACGGCCTTCGAATAAGTCGACCACAACTCCATCGCCAGCGAGCACGATGCCTTCTTCAGGCACGCCAGTCTTGAGTGCGATCGCCGCTTGTGCGCGAAGGTGGCGCCATTCGCCGTGCACCGGCATGACGTTGCGCGGCTTGATGATGTTGTGTAAGTAAGTGAGCTCGCCGGCCGCTGCGTGACCGGAAACGTGCACGAGGGCATTGCCTTTGTGTACGACGGTCGCGCCCCACTTGGTGAGACCGTTGATGACGTGATTAACAGAAGTCTCGTTACCTGGGATTAAGGACGATGCGAGGACCACTGTGTCGCCATGCCCCACCTCGATCGCGTGATTGCGGTTCGCAATTCGCGAGAGCACCGCCATCGGCTCCCCTTGCGAGCCGGTGCAGATGAGCACCACTAAGTCATCGGGCAAGTTCTGAATCTCGTCGCTGCTGATGAGTGAATCAGCAGGCACATGGAGGTAACCGAGTTCACGCGCGACACCCATATTGCGCAGCATCGAACGCCCAACAAATGCAACCTTGCGACCATGCTCAACTGAGCTGTCGATGAGTTGCTGGACGCGGTGGATGTGCGATGCGAAGCAGGCGACAATCACCCGACCCTGCGCCCGGGCGATGACAGCATCGATAACCGGCTCGATATCGCGCTCACTGGAGACGAACCCGGGAACCTCAGCGTTGGTGGAGTCGACCATCAGTAAGTCGACTCCGGCATCGCCCAAGCGAGCGAAAGCGTTCAGATCGGTGATACGTCCATCAAGTGGCAGCTGGTCCATCTTGAAGTCGCCCGTGTGTACGACGACGCCAGCGCTTGTCTTAATCGCCACCGCCAATGCGTCTGGGATTGAGTGGTTGACAGCCACGAACTCGCACTCGAAGGGACCGAAGCGCTCAATCTGGCCCTCCTTGACCTGCAAGGTCACAGGTTTCATTCGGAATTCGCGAAGCTTTGCTTCCATCAGCGCGAGCGTGAGCCTCGAGCCGATCAAAGGAATATCTGAACGGTGGCGAAGTAAGTAAGGAACCGCGCCGATGTGATCCTCATGAGCGTGAGTGAGCACCAGCGCTTCAACATCATCGATACGGTCGGCGATGTACGAGAAATCGGGGAGGATCAAATCAACACCGGGCTGCGAC
>RFTO01000188.1 GCA_009923375.1 Actinomycetota bacterium
GCAATGCGGTCTCAACGGAGTCGGTCAGGCGCACCCGGCTGGAGGCACTCACCACCAGACGGTCGACAACGACGTCGATGCTGTGCTTCTCTTGCTTCTTCAGGGGCGGCACGTCTTCGGTGGCGTAGACTGTGCCATCGACCTTCACACGCGCGTAACCCTGTGACTGCAGCGAGCGAAGTAAGTCAACGAACTCGCCTTTGCGTTCACGCACCACTGGCGCGTTGACATGGAATCGGGTTCCTTCGTGTAACGCCATGACCTGGTCCACGATGTCCTGCGGGGTCTGCCGACTGATCGCTCTTCCGCAATCAGGGCAGTGCGGAACGCCAATTCTGGCGAAGAGCAAACGGAGATAGTCGTAAATCTCCGTGATGGTTCCAACCGTTGATCGCGGGTTACGACTCGTGGACTTTTGGTCGATAGACACGGCTGGGGAAAGCCCCTCAATGAAGTCCACATCGGGTTTGTCCATCTGCCCGAGGAACTGACGCGCGTATGCACTTAATGACTCAACATATCGGCGCTGGCCCTCCGCGAAGATAGTGTCGAAAGCCAAAGACGATTTTCCCGATCCAGACAATCCAGTGAAGACGATCAGGGCATCTCGTGGCATCTCCACAGAGATATTGCGCAGATTGTGCTCTCGGGCACCTTTAACGCGAATGACCTCATGCATCGTGATCTCCCAGCAAACCCGTGATTGCTTGACCCGGGGTCGCGGCGTCTTCCACGTGATGCTCCTGCGTTTTTCGTGATTGTCGCGATCTGGTCAAGTAACTAACCCCGACTGTGACCGCCAGCACGGAGACGATCACAACCAGACTCGTCAGTGTTCCGATTGTCGGAACTCCATCGCGATACGCAGCCACAACCTCCAGGATGAGCTTTACTGCGATGAACCCCAGGATCAGCGCCAGACCCTTGGTCAGGTTTTCCAGCGCGCCAAGTGCGCCACGGAGCAGGAAGAAAAGCTGGCGCAGACCCATAAGCGCAAACGCATTGACCGCGAACACAATGAAAGATTCAGTCGTGAGCCCAAAGACTGCTGGGATTGAGTCGAGAGCGAAGAGCAAGTCGGTCGTACCGATAGCGAATACCACCAAAAGAAGCGGGGTATAACGCCGTGCACCATCGACGATCACACGGTAGGACGTGCCGCTATATCCGGGGGTGAATGGCAGGCGCGTGCTCATCCACCGAACAACTCGATTGCCATCCGGGTCTGGCTCCTCATTCTTCGATCGCCAGATTCCAACAGCCGTCCACAGCAGCGCAATCGCGAACACAATAAGTGACGGCTCAAAGGCGTGGATAAGGGCCGCCCCGGCCCCGATCAGGACCCCACGCAAAACCAGGGCGATCACGACGCCGATAAGCAACACGTAATGCGTCAATTCACGAGGGACCGCGAACGATGTGAGGAGGACGAGAAAAACGAAGAGGTTGTCGATGCTTAGGAGGTATTCAGTGATGTAACCCGACACAAACGCGCTGGCGGCATCGTTGCCGTGGCGCAGCGAGAGATAGCCTGCGAAGGCGAACGCCGCGCCGACATAGATTGACACCCAGGTGAGTGCCTCTCGGGTACGGAACTCGTGAGGCCTGCGGTCCACAACCAGATGATCGATGACGAATGAGACAACAAGGACGCCGATGAGGGCAGCCCATTCATAAATGCTGAACATGTCACCGACCTCCGGTTGCTGAAATCATTGCTCGTAGTTCCTTTTTCAAGTCAGAAATCTCATCGCGCATTCGCGCAGCCAACTCGAAGTTGAGTTCCGACGCCGCCGAGTGCATCTGAGCCCCTAGCTCCTCGATAAGTGCCTGCAACTGCCCCGCGGCGCCCTCCTGTCCGGAGCGCTTTCGGGGAGCGACGCGTGCACTCTCGGCGATATCCTGCATCAAAGCCGCGGTGTCTGCACTCTCGCGCGCCAAGACATCCGTAATGTCGGCGATCTTCTTGCGTAGCGGTTGCGGATCAAGTCCCCGCTCCTGGTTGTACGCAACCTGCTTTGCTCTACGCCTACTGGTTTCATCGATGGCCTGCTTCATCGAGTCCGTCATGTTGTCTGCATACATGATGACCTGCCCAGACACATTGCGTGCTGCACGTCCGATGGTCTGGATCAACGAGCGGGCGGAGCGGAGAAAGCCCTCTTTATCAGCATCCAAGATGGCCACCAGGGAGACCTCGGGCAAGTCCAAACCCTCACGCAACAGGTTGATTCCGACCAGAACATCGAAGCTCCCCAATCGCAATTCGCGTAGGAGCTCCACGCGTCGCAAGGTGTCAACCTCAGAGTGTAGGTACTCAGCCTTCACAGCACTCTCTGCGAAATAGGTACTGAGTTCCTCGGCCATTCGCTTCGTCAGAGTCGTCACCAGCACACGCTCATTTCGACTCACGCGGATTCTGATCTCGGCAAGGAGGTCGTCGATCTGCCCGGTGGTGGGTCGGACAAGAACTTCGGGGTCAATCAAACCTGTCGGGCGAATCACCTGCTCAACGACGT
>RFTO01000189.1 GCA_009923375.1 Actinomycetota bacterium
CCCTTTAACTGAAAGGGATTCCTTCAGGCACCGCAGCAATGGTCACGGCAATTGACGCCCGCAATCGATACTGGGGAACTCGAGGCGATGCACCTCTGCGGCGTTACGCCAGGCCGAGATCAGCAAGGCTGAACAGCGCGCGACAAGGCAATCCGGCTGCGGCCACTGCATCCGCTGCGCCCCGCTCAACAATCACCGCAACTGCAACAACCTCGGCTCCTGCTTCGCGTAACGCATCAACTGCGGTGAGCACACTGCCGCCGGTGGTTGAGGTGTCTTCCACTGCCAGCACTCGACGGCCCGCGACATCTGGTCCTTCGATGCGCCGCTGTAAACCGTGGGCCTTCTCCGCCTTGCGCACGACGAATGCGTCCAACTGGCGACCTTGCGCAGCGGCAGCATGCAACATCGCGGTGGCGACCGGGTCAGCGCCGAGGGTGAGTCCACCAACTGCATCGATGTCCAAGTCGTGCACGAACTCGAGCATCGCGCGCCCGATCAGAGGTGCAGCAACAGAATCGAGGGTGACGCGGCGCAGGTCGACGTAATAGTCGGCCTCCTTGCCGCTGGAGAGAATCACCTTGCCGTGGACAACGGCCTTGTTGAGGATTTCATCGCGGAGAAGATCGCGGTCAGATGTAGTCACAAGCGGGCAGTCTAGGCAATCAGCGCCGTGGTCCAGACAAGCCGACGTTTAACGCGCGCCAGATCCAACGCGGCAGGGTGCGCATGAAGAGTCCAAGTGCCTTGTAACGCAGCGATGGCGTGCAGACCACCTTGCCGCGGGAGTAATCGCGGATCGCAGACGCCACGACATCGCGAACATCGAGCCACAGGAAGCGAGGCACAGCCTCACGCTCGATTCCCGCGCGCTCGTGGAACTCGGTGACAGTGAACCCTGGGCACAGCGCCATGGCGGAGACACCCGTCTTGCGCAGTTCCCCAGCGATGGATTCGACGAAAGTGGTCGCCCAGGCTTTAGCAGCGCTGTAAGTGCCACCAGGCATCCAGCCGGCAACACTGCTGACGACGATAACGCCACCGCTGCGGCGCTTGATCATGTTGGGCAGGGCGGCAGCGGTGAGTCGCATGACCGCGACAACGAGCACCTCGAGCATCTCCTGCTCTCGGTGCAGGTCTGCTGTGCCAAACGAAGTGGTGGTGCCAAAGCCAGCGTTGTTCACGAGCAGATCGATGGGTGCGGAATCACTACGCAAGCGTTCTTCAACGATGGTGAGTTGAGCTCGATTGCTTAAATCAGCAGCAAGCACCTGCGCATCCACACCGAACTGAGAGTGAACATCCGCGGCTAATGCGTGAAGCCGCTCGACATTACGCGCAACCAGCACAAGATCGTGCCCTGCTGCTGCGTACTGGAGTGCGAACTCGCGGCCGATCCCTGATGAGGCGCCGGTGATGAGGACTCGCATGCTGTTCTCCATTCGTTGTCGGTTCCGCAAGTGCGCGGGTGGTCCATGTTTCGTGCCGCAAGCGGTCAATCAGCTATCCAAACAAACTCAGGGCCAAAACAAACTCAGGGTTGATGGCACAGGAATCAATGCCATCTGCAACACCGACTCACCTACCGGCGACGGCCCCGCCACACCACCAGAGCAGTTGAGCGCGTCTCACGCTCCACCTCATGTAACCGGCTGCGCAGAAGGTCATTCTCAATCTCTAGCTGCAAGATCCGCACAATGCCAGCCAGATTTACGCCCGCTTCAGCGAGCGCTACCACCTCACGCAGTCGCTTCACATCGCGGATCGAATAGAGACGACTGCGACCACCTGTGCGGGTTGGTGACACCAATCCGAGCCGGTCGTATTGCCGCAACGTCTGCGGATGCAAACCTGCTAACTGTGATGCCACTGAGATTGCAAACAGCGGCGCATCCTCATCTGGCTCGGGCATGTTCATCATGTGGCGTCCTGCGTCGAGTTGCGCGAGCTTGCGCCTTGGCTGCCTGTCGTGGTGTATGCGCGCAGGTTCTCTCTGGGATCATGGTCCGCGGTGGCTTCTGCGTAGGCCTCCAGCGCTTCCTTAGCCTTGGCGGATAACTTCTGCGGCACCGCGACCTCGATGGTGACGAGCAGATCTCCATCGCTGCCATCCTTCTTGCGGAAACCTTTACCCTTCATTCTCAACACTTTGCCGCTTGAGGTTCCCGGCTTCAATGTGATCGCCACATCGACTCCATCGGGAGTCGGCACCGCGATCTTCGCGCCGAGAGTTGCCTCATCGAATGTGACAGGCACAGTCAAGGTGAGATTGTCGCCACTGCGGCTGAAGATCGGGTGATCGACAACGGTGACCACCACATACAGATCCCCAGCTGAACCGCCGCGCTCGCCTGATGCGCCTTTAGCCGGGAGGCGGATGCGTGCAGCGTTCTTCACACCAGCAGGCACTCGTACATTGATCGTTCTCGTTTGCAACACGCGCCCGTTGCCACCGCAGGTGCCACAAGGTGAATCGATAACGCGTCCCTGGCCGCGGCATTGGCGGC
>RFTO01000190.1 GCA_009923375.1 Actinomycetota bacterium
TTGCAGTTTGCCTGGAATGCCTGCCGAGCAGTGAAGAGCAATGCAATTCTGCTGGCGAAGAATCAGGCGTCTGTGGGGATTGGGATGGGGCAGGTGAACCGGGTTGACTCCGCCCGGCTGGCTGTGGCCCGCGCCGGCGTGGACCGCGCACAAGGGTCAGTTGCCGCAAGCGATGCCTTCTTCCCATTCGCCGACGGACTGCAAGTGCTGCTTGATGCCGGCATTCGCGCCGTCGTACAGCCAGGTGGATCCAAGCGTGACGAAGAAGTCATTGCCGCGGCGCAAGCCGCCGGGGTGACGATGTATCTCACCGGCACCCGCCACTTCTCCCACTGAGCTCGTCGTCAACGCAGGCGGCATCGAGCCTTCATTAGGGTTGGGTGCATGACTGCAGTGATCCTGGACGGTAAAGCGACCGCTGGCCGAATCAAGACCGATCTAGCCGAGCGGGTTGCGGTGCTGAAGTTGCGCGGTGTCACCGTTGGCCTGGGCACGATTTTGGTCGGCGAAGATCCTGCAAGTCATTCGTACGTTGCCGGTAAGCACCGCGACTGCGCGCAGGTGGGAATCGAATCGTTCCGCAGGGATCTACCCGCGGATGCGTCCGTGGCGCAGGTGCAGGAGGCGATCGATGAGTTGAATGCTGAGCCCGGCTGCACTGGCTTCATCGTGCAGTTGCCGCTCCCTGCAATCCACGACACAAATGCACTTCTTGAGCGAGTGCTCCCGAGCAAGGATGCCGATGGTCTTCACCCTGTAAACCTCGGGCACCTAGTGCTCGGCACCAAAGCGCCACTTCCTTGCACCCCTCGCGGAATCGTGGAGTTGCTGCGAACTTACGACGTGCCACTTGATGGCGCGGAGGTGGCGATTGTTGGTCGAGGGACCACAGTTGGTCGCCCCTTGGGCTTGTTACTCACCCGCCGAAGTGAAAATGCGACTGTCACGCTGTGCCACACCGGCACGAAGGACATCGCCGCGCGCACCCGCACCGCCGACATCGTGATCATCGCCGTCGGTCAGCCGCACTACCTCACCGCCGACATGATCAAGCCCGGCGCTGCTGTGGTGGATGTCGGCATTTCCCGCACCGATGCAGGCCTGGCCGGCGATGTGCACCCTGATGTTTTGAATGTCGCGGGGTTTGTGGCGCCGGTGCCTGGGGGCGTCGGTCCGATGACCCGCGCGATGCTGGTGGCCAATGTGGTGGAGGCAGCCGAACGTCAGGCAGGAATCGCGCAGTGACCGAATCAGGCCCAGCGGTGCCGCAGTCCTCGCATGCGGATCAGGCTGATTCCTCGCCTGCAGGACAGTCGCAATCTGGGAAGATCGGCCAGCCTGCGAATGCGGGTGTTGCACAGAAGCAGGGGATCCCGAAATACCTCTCGATTGCGTTGGTGATCGCCTTCATCCTGGCTGGAGTTGTGGTGTCCTTGCTTGGGCACATTCGCATCGGCGCGAGCCTCATCGGCGCTGCGCCGATTACCTCTGGGGTGTTCCGCTTGCGTTACCACTCCAAGCAGGTGCCGTGGGTCGTGTCGCGAAGCGCCGGGTTCGACATCAGCGCGTCATTCGCTTTGGGTGTGGCGGTCTGGGCTGTGGCCTGGGTGGTGCCGCAGTAGGCTGGGAGAGGTTGTATCGCTCACATTCGTCCTCGCCTTTTTCAACAGGAGTACACGATGTCCCGTCATGGCAAAGTCACCGTCGTTGGCGCCGGTTTTTACGGTTCCACCACAGCCCAGCGAATCGCTGAGTACAACATCGTCAACGAGGTGGTCCTGACAGACATCCTCGAAGGAAAGCCCGAGGGCATCGCTCTTGACATGAACCAGAGCCGTCCGATTGAGGGCTTCGAGACGAAGATCATCGGCGCAACCACGACACCAGATGGTGCGGGCTACGAGGCCATCTCAGGCTCCGATGTCGTCATCATCACCGCAGGATTGCCTCGCAAGCCAGGCATGAGCCGGATGGACTTGCTCGAGGTCAACGCCGGCATCGTTGGCGGCGTTTCTGCGCAGATCGCCAAGCACGCCCCCGAGGCCGTCATCATCGTGGTGTCCAACCCTCTTGATGAGATGACCGCGCTGGCACAGTTGAAATCGGCATTCCCGCACAACCGCGTGATGGGTCAGGCAGGCATGCTCGACACAGCGCGCTTTACGAACTTCGTCGCCGAAACCTTGGACGTGCCGGTCGCCGCCGTGAAGACGCTCACGCTTGGCTCACACGGCGACACGATGGTGCCTGTGCCCTCACGTTGCACTGTCAATGGCGAGCCGCTGTCGCGTTTGCTGCCGGCGGAGAAAATCGAAGAGCTCGTCACCCGCACCCGCAACGGCGGCGCCGAGATCGTCGCGTTGCTCAAGACCGGCTCGGCGTATTACGCCCCGTCCGCTGCTGCAGCTCGGATGGCCAAGGCTGTGATTGAAGACTCCGGCGATGTGATGCCCGTGTGTGCTTGGGTGACTGGGCAGTACGGCATCAATG
>RFTO01000020.1 GCA_009923375.1 Actinomycetota bacterium
TGTCTCAGCTGCCTCATCCGCATGGTGTCCCTTCTTGGCAGAGATTGCCTGCCAATCCAAGCCCATCAGATGCCATCCAATGACGTTGCGTCGTCGCCATGAGGTGCGAATCTCGGCCAGTTCAGCTTCGGAGGCCGAACCCGGGTAGGCATCTCCGGACTTGATCTGCGCTGCAATGTCGGCGACGGATCGCACGGGCTTTGGGAACACCGTGTGGTAAGCGTGCATCGACACGGCGCGATGGGCATCTGAGGACGCCACAGCCGTTCGGCCCTGTGCCGCGATGTAGGACAGCGACGCTTCATCGAGGTCGGCGCGCCGGTCTGGGGATTTGGAAAGCAGGTCGTTGCCGTTCCATCTTTCGATGGCGGAGATTGACGGCGGCAAGTCAGGCAGATCGAACTTGAGGGGCCCGGGAAGCGCACGTTTCACTAGGTCACGGAACGGGTGTGCCTGGATTGCCACCCATCCATCGGGCAGGTTCCGGGGCATTGGCATGAGCGACCTCCATCCCCAGTCGTCTTCCACGCCTTCGCCGAAGACCAGAACGTGTCCGAAGTCAGCTGTCGACAGTTCCATCCCGACGATGACCGTCAGGTCGTCCCCTGTCGCCTTCGCGAAAGTTCTTGCTTCGACGGCTCCACTGGTGGCAGATGGATGGCGTCAGCGATTGCAACTTCGCGGCCGTCAGCGGCGACGAGCACGTCACCCTCGCGGCGTACTTGAGTGGGGAAGCCATCGAGCAGGATGCGGCGGTACTCAGCCATGCGTGTATCAGCCACGGGTCACCGACAGGCGCTGAGATGAGGGGAATCCGCTGGCGGGTTGGTCGAACCAGATGTGTACCTGTCCGGTGCCGATGGAGTTCTCGTAGTCGCTATACAACCGGCCCGTCGCCGTGCAATCGCCTTCGCCGACAGCGCCCATCATCATGAGGTAATGCTGGAAGCCAGCCTCAGGCTTGAACTTGCGGAACTCGTCATGTGTATTGAGTACGCGCGCATGGTCCCCAGCTTTGAACCACTCAATCCGCTCCTCATCAGCCGCTCGCGCGCCAGGGGAGAAGATATGCGAGAGGTCGCTGGATTCATGTTGGCGCAGGGTCCGAAGTGTGTGGAAGGTGTGCGATAGGGCGCCCGACGCAAGCAGCAAGACCTTGCTGTCGGTTTGCTCGATCGCCTCACCGAGGGCACGACCTAAACGCAATGCATCCTCCGGCTCGGCTGTCTGGCAGACCCCGATGCTCACCCAGTTCTTGTCCAACCCCTCACCGAGGTACTTCCACAAGTTGATGGTCGCGTAATAGATGGGCAAGTAGGGATCGTCGATCGCCGTGACCCAGGTGCCGTGCTTCTCGCCGAGTGCAGCAGTTGCGAACGCGAGCTTCGGATCGCCGGTGAAGTCGAAGGGAATCTGCTTCATCCCGCGAGGCAACTCCTCGCTGGTGAACAAACCATGCCGGCGGTTGTGGGCAGTGATCACCCACTCAACTGTGGTGGCCCAGTGCGAATCGAGCACCACGACGGTGTCGTAATCGAGAGTTTCGAACACTTCTTTTCGCAGGCGTTCCAAGCCGGGCACCAATGAGATCTCGCGGCCCTCGTTTAGCTCATAGCGAACCTCCTGCGGCAACATGATCGTCGGCACGTGGGCCAAAAGACCCATCCCCACAACCTCACCCATGGTCAGGCACCTTCCTTCCATCCATTCGGCGAGAACACAGTGTTCTTCACATCGCTGTAGAAATCGAATGACCAGGTGCCGCCTTCGCGGCCGACACCCGATTTACGCGATCCGCCGAAAGGCGCCCGCAAATCTCGCACAAAGAAGCAGTTGACCCAGATTGTTCCAGCCACCAGTTGGCTGGTGATGCGCTCGGCGCGATTGCGATCACCGACGGCGATGCAGGCGGCTAAGCCGAAGCGCGTTCCGTTCGCCATGGCGATTGCATCGCCGTCGGTGGCGAAGGTCTGCATCGTCAGCACCGGGCCGAACACCTCCTCGCAGACGATCTCGTCGCCGGCTGTGGCCGGCATGATCAACGTCGGCTCATAGAACAGATTGTCGTCGCTGACTCGGTGGCCGCCGAACACAATCGTGCCACCGGCCGCTCGGGCACGTTGCACGAAACCATCCACTCGGGCGACATGCTCGGGGTGGATGTTCGGGCCCATGTCGGTTGCCTCATCACGAGGATCACCTTGCTTGATGCGGGACACACGTGCTTCGAACTTCTGCAGGAACTCTTCCGCGACGCCTTCCTGCACCAGCAGTCGGGTGCCAGCTAGGCACACCTGGCCGGCGTTGTCGTATTGCTCAGCTGCGAGTTCCACTGCCAGGTCGATATCAGCGTCATCGAAGATGATGGTCGGGCTCTTGCCGCCGAGCTCGAATGAGCAAGGCGTCAAGTTCGCGGCGGCAGCCTTAGCCACCAGCACGGCTGTCGGCACAGAGCCAGTGAAGGAGATTCGCGAGATGCCGGGATGTGCAACCAACGCGGCGCCGGCGTTCTCGCCGTAGCCCTGCACCACGTTGAACACGCCGTCAGGTAACCCAGCCTCAGCGACGATGTCACAGAGAAGCGACGCCGTCAGTGGCGTCCACTCAGCGGGCTTCAAGATCACGGTGTCGCCGCTGGCAAGTGCCGGCGCAATCTTCCAGGTGGCCAACATCAACGGGGCATTCCACGGAGTAATCAGCGCACATACGCCTGAGGGATCCCAGGACACCACATTCGTGTGCCCGCGGGTCTCGAAAGGCTCGTGGTGCAGGTCGTTGATGAGGTAGTCAGCGAAGAAGCGGAAGTTGTGCGCCACTCGCGGCATGACTCCGCGCCGGTGCGAGCGGAGCAGCGCGCCGTTATCCATCGTCTCAACGATGGCGAGATCCTCAAGGCGCTCCTCTACCAAGTCGGCAATGCGGTGCAGGATCGCCGCCCGCTGTGCCGGCGGGGTGGCCGACCACGCAGGGAAAGCAGCCCGCGCAGCCGTCACAGCAGCGTCCACCTCAGCGTCGCCGCCGCTGGAGATGTGGCCTAGCAGCGAGCCGTCCACAGGTGAGTGGTCGGGGAATGTCTCGGTTGAGGCAACTCGCTGTCCGCCGATGAAGTGCCTGGTGTCGATCTGGACTCCAGCGACTGTCATCTTGCTCATCAGGTGTTGCTCCTCGTAGTTGTGCGGCGCCGGCTGAGTGTTGGCCAGTTCTTGCATGTGTTTCCTTGCGTGCTCAACTCGGCTCTTGTCGCTCGCGAACGTCCAACGTGAGCGCCTCGAGCAGAGACTTTCGGCGACGAAAGTGAGATACGCCAAAGTCCAGCATGACACTAGCCCACCGATAAGTCCGTTAGTGTGTGGTGCGTGCGAACGCGTATCGCGATCTTAGGTCGATTTGCTCACAGTGTGAGCTGCCTTCGCCACCCCGGTGTGGTGGTCTCCCGTCCGATCCTGGAATCCCTGTGGCGAGCTGGCGCCGAGCCGCTGATGTTGCTGCCTATCGACGAACCTGCGGGAATGGACTGGTCGAGCAGATTGGCAGGCTTCGATGGCATTGTGATGCCCGGCGGCGCCGACCTCAATCCCACTCGCTACACCGATGAGCCCGTTGACCCCCACGTGTACGACGTTGATGATGTTCAGGATGCGGCCGACATCTCACTGATTCAATGGGCGCGGCACCACGAATTCCCCTTGTTGGCCGTTTGCCGTGGGTTGCAGGTGCTCAATGTGGCAATGGGTGGCACTTTGGAGCAGCATTTTGATCCCACTCATCAGCACCTCCGCCATGACGTAGCCATCACGACAGCACACGATTTGATCGGCATCGCTAAGGAGTCGGCGAACGTGTCCTGTCATCACCACCAGCGCGTGGCCCGCGTCGCCGATGGCCTGACTGTGGTGGCTCGGGCGGCAGACGGCACGGTCGAAGCCGTAGTTGGGACACATGAGCCAAATATCGTCGCAGTTCAATGGCACCCCGAAGACACTTCCGCTGCCGACCCGGTGCAGCAGCAAGTGTTCGACGCATTCGTGCAACGTCTCGTTGACGCTGCGCGGTAACCAAGGAGAGAGATTATGAGTAGCGCAAAGGACATCCGCCTGGACGACCTCGATCTTTTCGAGGCAGCGCCGCCGTGGTCCACCTTCGACCAACTGCGAGCCGAGGACCCCGTCCACTGGGATGAGGAAGACTCACCCAACCAAGGTTTCTGGTCCATCACGCGCTATCACGACATCGTCAATGTGCTGCGTGATTCGCAAACGTTCTCCAGCCAGGTCGGCGCGGCTAACCTCGAGGAACTCGACGAGGAGCAGATGGAAGCCCGGCAGTCGATGCTGGAAACCGATGGCGAGCGACACCGCGCTTTGCGAAGGATCATGCAGCCAGAGTTCACTCCTAAGGCAGTGGCCGGTTACGAAACATTTCTGCGGGGGCTCACTGCGATGACCCTCGATGCCGCTCTGCCACAAGGAGAGTTCGACTTCGTCAAGGAGGTCAGTGCCGACTTTCCCATTCGGGTACTCGCTCGGATGCTTGGCGTTCCTGATGAAGACACCGGCCAGCTGATCGACTGGGGAAACCGGATGGTTGGCAACACCGACCCCGAGCATGCTGATGTGCTGCTCGGCAGCGAGGAGAGTGAGAAGTACCGACTGCTGCCGTTCCGCTCGCCAGCTGCACTCGAGGTCTTCGACTACGGATTCAAGCTCCGCACCGAGAGGCTCGGCGGCAGTGGCGTGGACTTGGTGTCGACACTGGTGAACACGGTCCCGGCTGATGGCATCCCTTTGAATGATCGCGATTTCCGGAGTTATTTCCTGTTGTTGGTTGTGGCGGGCAACGAAACCACGCGCCACGCCATCAGCCACACGATGAATGCGTTGATCGACAACCCCGATCAGCTTGCGTTACTACAAGAGCGACCTGACTTGATCCCGTGGGCGGTGGAGGAGTTCCTTCGTTACGGATCGCCGGTGTATCACTTCCGCCGCACCGCCACCAAAGATGTGCAGATGCACGGCAAGGACATCAAGACCGGCGACAAGGTGGTGGTGTGGTTCGCCTCCGGCAACCGCGATTCTGCAGCCTTTGAGAACCCTTACGACTTCGATGTGCAGCGCATGCCAAATGAGCACATGACTTTCGGTCGCGGTGGTCCTCACATGTGTTTGGGCAACGCACTGGCACGTCTAGAGATTCAAATCATGTTCGAGACTCTTCTGCCGCGCATCGCCAAGATTGAGCGCGCCGGCGAGCCCGAGCGACTGCGCAGCAACTTTGTCAACGGCATCAAGCGCTTCCCTGTCAAGATCACCACGGCGTAGAGGAGCCGTCCGCGGCTTGCGTCGCGAGCATGCGTGCCAGTGGGCGGCCGGCGCTCATTCGCAACCGCGGGGGCGGTTCAGCCAGTTCGGACTCAAGTCCGCGGAATCTCACTGCCAAGTGACATCGGTAGCCTTGAAAGATTCAAAAAAAAAATAACAAAATTCACAAAGAAACTTGCTTTATCTCTAGACAAAACTGGTTAACAGTCCACGATAGGTACATGAAAAATACGCCGAAGTTATTCAATTCTGCCCTGGGTGCATTCACGAAAGTGGGCAAGTCTCATACCCCCGCCTGCAAGACTGCGAAACCCTCCGTAGTTGTGCTTGCATCGCTCGTTGCAGCCTTCTTCCCGACGGTCGCCGGAATCGCTGCAACGGGGCTCCCTGGAGCTGTCGACACACGATTTGGGCACACCGGAAGCATCAGCAGATCGGGCGCACCTCTTGCCGCCGCGAGGTACGGCTCGAACATCTACGTCGCTCGTGGCCAAGCCAATCTTGCGATGTCTGTGTATGCAGTCACCTCGGCTGGGCGCGACAGTTCGGCATTCGGCAACGCCGGCGCCTATGCAGTGGCGACCGCCGGGCAAGTAGTCCTGAAAGCCACGTCGCGAGGACTGGTCGCTATCTCGGGGCGCGGCAGTGGCGACGGACCCGGCGTCGGCTTCGCATATTTGACTTTCTCAGGAGTCGCCGACCCAGCGGTGACCGCGAGCTCTCGAGGTGCTCTAACGAGGGTCGGCCCAGGGCAGCTCTTTTGGTCGGACCCTGGTTACGCGATGGGACGTGTCGACAATGTTCTAGTCCAAGGCGCAGTGCGGCTGCCTGATGGCTCGTTGAGAGTCTGCATCGACCGCTACTTCTCCGCGACGGGAGAGCGTCACGTTTCGCTCCTTGGCCTGGCTCCCACCGGTGGTCTCGACTCGCGAGTCGGGCCTGGTGGATTGCGTTCGATTCCGTCAGTGGCGTCCTGCCGAGGACTCGGCCAGGACTCGAGCCAGCGCCTGTACATCACCGGGACTTCGACCGCAGGCGACGCAAGCGCGGTAATAACTCGAACGAACCGCGATGGACTTCTCGACAGAACATACGGCACAGCCGGCAGTGTGCGGGTCTCCATTCCTGGTGCATCGCTGACGCCGATTTCCAACTTGGCCAGCACCGCAAGTAGTGGACTTACATTCGTTCCAATGTCGATGACTCGATTTGGGCGCAAGGTTGAGGGCGTAATCGTGAGAGTTGAGGGTGCAGGTCTGTGGGATCGCAGCTTTGGCTCGCAAGGGATATCTACGGTGCCTGGCTCTGCGACACAAATAAGCAGCGAGATCGGATCCTTAGACTTCGCGCCATCTGCCCGACTAGTTGTCGGAGCAGCCACGACGAGCCTTTCGTCCAAGCGCACCTTCCTTTGGCGCTTGGACGAGGCAACCGGGGTCACTGATAAGAGCTTCGGCACGGCCGGCCTGGTCATGACCAAGAGCTGGACGATTGCAGCCCTGCCCGTGACTGCCACTCGCCTGATTCAGGTCGGTGCGGTGCCGCTTGACGGGCAGTCGCACACTGCGACGCGATTGGTCGGTCGCTACAACTGACGTCGATTATTTGACCGCGGTAATCCGCGCCACGCGGCTCAAGAACTGATCCACAAGGTTGTGCGCTCGCTGCGCCGCGTCCGCGTCGAAGGCTTTGCACATTGCGATCAATGTGTCGGGGTCTTGACCGTCGGCGATGAGCGCCGGCTTGCCGTCGGTGGCGAGCCAGGTCTCCAGAGTCCCGCTGAGCACCTCAGGGTGGAACTGCAGGCCCAAGCTGCGGCCGATGACATACGCCTGCGAGGCCACAGCCGAGCGCGCGATCTCGGTGGCACCCGGCGGCAGCTGCCAACGGTCGTAGTGCCACTGGAACCACGGGCCGTGGGGGATGAACTCGGGGTCGTCGCTTTGGATGACATGCCAGCCGATCTCGGCCTTCGGGCCGGGGGCGACGGAGCCGCCTAATGCGCGTGCAAGTGCTTGCCCGCCGAAGCAGATGCCGAAGATCGGCACATCTGCGGCTTGTGCAGTTCGCAACCACTCAAGCTCAGGAGTCAGCCAGTTGCCGATGCAGGCGTCGTCCCAAGCGCCCCAAGGCGAACCCATTGGAACCAACACATCGAAGTCGGTCGGGTTCGGGTGGTTGAAGGTCACATTCGGTGTCTCGAAGTTCTCGCCGGGGACCACCACCTGTTCCACGATCTCAAATCCATGCGCCGCAAATGCATCAGCCACCGGTCCCGGTGGACTGACGTGATCGTGCTGCAGGAAGAGCGCGCGCATGGTGATTCCTTTCACAAGATGCTGGTGCCACGAGTGAACCGGCGATTGCAAAACCAACCTCCACGAAAAGTACCCCATACATGGCTGCAATCGACAGGCTTGCGCCCCTAGTATCGCCAACGCATCTGCGGTAACCACGCACGAGCGCGCATCAGGCGCGAAACGAAGGAGTCATCGTGAGCGACGAAATGAACCTGTCCAACCTCAAACACGAGTTGCAGGCCAACGACATCGACGTGGTGCGCGTTCTCTACCCCGACATCCTTGGCATCCCGCGCAGTAAGGACATGCTCGTCTCCCAGATGGAGCGCACCCTCGCGCACGGGCCTGCGTTCTGCCAGGGCGTGTGGTTCACCACCACAGGCGGCGATGTGATCGACGGTCGCAACTCGTTGTCTGCGGGATTACCTGACTTCTCCACCCGTATCGACCAAGCCACCATGCGCGAGGCGCCATGGGAGCCCGGCGTTGCGTACGTCATCGCCGACGCCTTTGATTCAGACGGCACACCAACGCCGATTGCCCCGCGCACAGTCTTGAAGAAGGTGCTCGCCCAATTTGCATCCGCCGGCCTACAGCCGATTGCTGGGCCTGAGCTGGAGTTCTATCTCACCGACCAAGATGAAGATGGCACCTGGAAGCGCGCAATCAACAAGAGCGGCCGCGTTTATATGACTGGCCCGCTGGTGGATCCCGATGGCGTGTTTCTGGACATGATGCGTGCGCTAGATGAGTTCCAGATCGGCGTGTTCGCTGGCAACCACGAGTTCTCGCCTTCGCAATACGAAATCAACTTGTGGCACAGCGATGCCCTTGACGCCGCAGATCGAACATTCCTGTTCAAGATGGGTGTCAAGGAGATCGCGGCGCAAGCAGGAATGCTGGCAACCTTTATGGGTAAGCCGTGGAATGACGAGGGCGGCAGCGGTTACCACTTCCACCTCTCACTCAACGATGCCAACGGCGACAACGTCATGGCAGAGGGGGATGACTTAACCCCGGCTGCGTTGAATGTCATCGGCGGTTTGATTGAGCACGCTGCTGCGCTGTCGGCATTCACTAACCCGACTGTCAACGCTTTCAAACGTCTGCTGCCAGATGGCTTGGCTCCCTACCGCGCGAACTGGGGCTACGACAACCGATCGACGATGATCCGGATCCCGCCAGAGCGTGGCGCTGGAGCACGAATCGAGTTGCGCATCGGTGATGGCGCGGCGAATCCTTACATCATCACAGCAGTGGTGTTGGCGGCTGCACTCGATGGACTTAAGCGCAATCTTCAGCCGCCGGCCGTCAGCCACGACTGGACCCACGAGGAGACTCACACTGCGGTGCTGCCGCGCACATTCACCAGCGCACTGGATGCACTCGAGGCTGACGATGCAATCAAGGCGATTCTTGGTGAGGAGATCGTCGAGACGTTCGTGGCTCTCAAGCGCAATGAGATTGAGCGCTATGAAGCAGCTGTGGCAGACCCCTCAACAGGTGACACAACCGAATGGGAGCTCAACGAGTACTTACTTGACTACTAAGTCAGGCAGTACCGACGCGCCCAATAAACCTGGTTTGTTGACGCAGCCTCTGCGCTAGCTGTTGAAGCTGGGATCCTGCACGCCGTTGCCGGACATCGTGGAAGCGAGTGCGATGACCACTGCGACGATCATGGCGATGACGGTGTAGCCGATGATGATGCCGGCCAACGCCAAGCCGCGACCACCGAGGGTGCCGTTTGACTTACGGATTTCAATCAGCGCTAGGTGGCCGGTGATGATGCCCGCAATGAAACCCAGACCTGCGAAGAGTGTGCCTGCCGTGCTGCAGATCAGTGAGGCAATCGCAAGGCCAGAAGTCTTCATTGGCGCAGCCACCGGCGGCGCGGTTGAATACTGAGGAGTCGGGGATGGAGTGTGCATTCCATAGCCGGCACCGGGGGTTGGAGCTTGTGGGGTGGAGGTGAACTGAACTGGCGCCGGGGCGGAGGCCGGTGCTTGTGGAAGCGGTGTCTGCGGTGTCACATCAATGGGCGGAACTGGAATCGCTGGCATCAACGGAGCGCTCGCAGATGCGCTTTCCGGTAGCGGTGGAATCACAGGAGCTACGGGCGCCACAGGTGCTGCAACATCAAGCCACGTGGTCCCATCCCAGTAGCGCATCACACCGCCGGCGTTCGGATCTGGATACCACCCAGGTGCAGTTGTGTTCATCATTTCCCCCTGTCTGCATCGCTCACCGCAGCTCGGTGATTGTGTGCATCGACGCTGGTCAAGAACCTATCAACGTCAACGCCTCAAGAATAGTTTCCGCACGATTCCGAACTGTTTTACACGTGTGAACGAGCAACCGCTAGTCGTTAAGGTCGGCGACGAGGCGGCCACCGTTGAATGTCACGCCAACCTCGCGGTAATAACCTGCGATCGTCTCTCGCACCGGAAACAAGGTCGCCAACTCATCCCATGGCGAATCCGCAAGTTGTAAGTCGACATCACCAACCCATGGTTGGCCCAGATCTGCATCCACTCCGCCCATGGTCACTAGCTCGTTGAGCGAGTAACCGTTGCCGCGCTCGATTGAGGGCATCAGTCGGTGGTGCAGCATCGGCAGTGAATTAACGAAGCCGTTCGTCTCAGATGGTTCGCGCAACGTGACAATCGCGGAGGCCAAGCGGTGGTCGTACGCCGCCAAGGTTGCACCAAGTTTTGCACCCGGTGCCACTCGTGGAGCCGCCTTGCCGTGATTCATGACGCGGGTCATCGCCACCCGGCCGAGCTTCTTCGGATATCCCTGGAACCAGCCGCGCGCGATGGCGAAATCGGTAGTCACCCAGATCAGTGCGCAGCGGCTGTATGTGGTGCCTTGATAGCTGCAGCGCACCACGACGAAGGCTTCCAGATACTGCGAGCGGGTCGGATCAAGTAACTCGGCGCCGCCATCGCTACACGACTGCCAATCCGCCCAGATCAACGCAACCGCACCCGGGTCTTCGGGGGCTAAGTCGAGCTCTGGGGGGAGCATGGCGCGAACTTTGTCCACGTCCGTGCGGTACTCGACAGTTAGTAGTGCGCCGGAGTAATGCCACGGCATGTTCGGCACGAGTGCGGAGGCGCCACTTGGCGTCAGCGGCGGGAAGAAACCATTCAAAGCGCTCATATGAGCGAGCGTACTGCGGGCTGCCGCATGAGTCGCCCGTATGTGCGATGAATCTCATTGGGCTAAAAGACTCGTATGTGCTTGCAATCGGCGCTTTGCAGGCGCACCTTGTGCCTCATCAGCTGGCGGGGGCCACAACAAGCGGGGAGGCTTGTATGTCAAGCAATGCAATCTCGAATGCATCATCTGCCGATTCCCAACTCAGGCGCAACCGCCTCGGTGTCGTGGGCATCGTCTTCTTCGTCGTCGCCGCTGCAGCACCTCTCGTCGGTATGACCGGCGCAGTGCCCGTGGCGATCGTGGCCGGCAATGGCGCAGGCGTGCCGGGCGCCTACTTATTCGTGGGCATCACCTTGTTGTTGTTCAGCGTGGGTTACGCGACCATGTCAGGTCACGTGACGAATGCAGGGGCGTTCTTCGCCTACGTCGGACGTGGACTCGGCATGATCCCCGGCGTCGCATCCGCATTCGTCTCCTTGCTCGCCTATCTCGCAGTACAGCTGGCGATTTACGGCTTCTTCGGCGTCATCATGTCTGGACAGATGGAGCAATACGGACTGAGCCTGCATCCGTATGCCTGGGCGCTAATCGCCTGGGCGCTGGTGTTCGCCTTGTCGTGGTTCAGTGTGGACATCGGCGCGAAATTCCTGGGCGTGCTGATGAGCGTGGAGCTGCTATCGCTGGTCGTCGTGGCGCTGGCTGTGTTCTTCAAGGGCGGCGGCCCTAACGGGCTCGACTTCGCTGCATCGTTCTCGCCAAGCAAGGTGTTCACCATGGCGCCGGGCATCGCACTGGCCTTCGCCTTCGCATCCTTCATCGGTTTTGAAGCGACTGCGATCTATGGTGAGGAGGCCCGAGACCCCAAGCGCGCAGTGCCGCGGGCGACTTATCTCTCGGTCACCATCATCACCGTGTTGTTCGCAATGGTGTCCTTTGCAATCGTCTCTGGCCTCGGGTCAGCGAACATCGTGGACACCGTCGCTAAGACCACAACGGTCGGCGATGTGGTCCTTGGTAACCCAGCGCAAGCGCTGTGGGATGTGAGTGACACATTCGTCGGCCCTTGGTTGACCACCACCATGCAGTGGTTGGTTATCTCAAGTCTGTTCGCCGGCCTACTGGCATTCCAGAACTCGTCGGCCCGCTACTTCTTCTCACTCGGCCGCGCAGGCGTGCTGCCGAATTCTGCTGCTCGGACTAACTCCTTTGGCTCA
>RFTO01000191.1 GCA_009923375.1 Actinomycetota bacterium
TGTGCAGGTTGTAAATGCAGTCGGAGTACTCATTGGGCTTCAGCTCGATGACACGGCAGCGACCGATGTTGGCACCAGGCTCCTCTGCGCGGCGCTTCAGGATTGGAGCAGCAGCTGCGTTAGCAGGCACCCACACGCCATCCTTGTCGGTCTTGGGTGGGGTGTGGTTCCAAAACCCGTTGCACTCCAGATCGCCGTATGCGGAGGCAATCGGTGCGAACCGGGTGTCACCGGAGGACTTCCAGTCGACGTACTCGATGTCGAGCCATTCCTGCGGATCTGCCGCCTGGTCGTACGAATCCAGGACCACATAACCGGTCTCATCCATGATGGGCATCGTGATGTAAGCCACGGGCGGTCCTCCTAGAGACGAAACATGCTCACGTTGGTGAATGCGCATCTGAGTGTTCACACGCGCACCAAGTCAGTACGTATTTTGCCATCACCAAGCGCGGCGCGCCTGCTGACACGGGCAGGCTGATCAATATTTCTGAGCTACGAGGGCAGCATTCATGACGCTGATTAGTCGTGTTGGGCCATAGCGCTGGCGAAAGTGCACACAGCCGCAGCACTTGCCACGTTCAAACTCTCGGCCGCACCGTAATGAGGAATCGCCACATGAGCCGTAGCGGCTTGCAGCAGTAATGGGTCCACTCCGTGGGCTTCGGATCCGAAGATCCACATCGTTGGGGCAGATAGAACTGCGCGGACGGCAGGTTCGGTCAGTAACGATCCGTCGGCATCCGCGACGAGTACTTGAATACCTTGGCTCTTTGCCTGTGAGGCCCAGTCAGCAAGGTCTGCATCGATCACAACCGGAATGTGGAAGATGCTGCCCGTTGTGCTTCGCACGCTCTTCTCGTTAAAGGGATCGGCGCATCCAGCGGAGAGCACCACTGCATCGGCTCCAGCTGCATCGGCGGAACGAATGATTGTGCCGAGGTTTCCCGGATCAGCAACGCGGTCTAGGCAGATGACCAAAGTGGTGACGTCACGCTCTAGACCAACATCCCAGGTTGGAAACGTGCATGTGGCAGCAATTCCTTGCGGCGTCATTGAGCCAGTCACCTTCGATAGTGCTGGCTCATCACACTCGATCATCGTCACACCGGCGTCCAACGCCAACAAAACTTCGTCGCGGCACCGGTCGTAGCCAGTGGCGCTGACAAAGATTTTCGTGACCACCCCCGCTCTCAGCGCCTCACGGACAGCTTGGGGCCCCTCAGCGAGAAACAAACCTTGTTCGCGGCGCCCTTTGGGGGTGAGTAACTTCGCAGCTGTCACCACCGACGGCGTCCGAACAGACGCGACGGGGGCGACTGCCGAAGCAGCGCCCCCGTCGTCGTCGGAGTACATATGTGTTCTCGGGCTGCGTCAGACTGCCGGAGCGTTCACATCGGCCGGCAGTGCCTTAGCGGCAACCGATACCAACTGAGCGAAAGCGGCGTTGTCGTTCACTGCCATTTCCGCGAGCATGCGGCGGTCAACGGTCACTCCCGCCAACTTCAGCCCCTGCATAAAGCGGTTGTACGTCATGCCGTGTGCACGAGACGCCGCATTGATGCGCTGAATCCACAGGCGACGGAAGTTGCCCTTGCGCTCGCGACGGTCATTGAATGCGTAAACGAGCGAGTGGGTCACCTGCTCCTGTGCCTTGCGGTACAGGCGCGAACGCTGACCGCGGTACCCCTTCGCTGCCTCAAGAACCTCACGACGCTTCTTGTGGGCGTGTACCGCCCTCTTTACACGTGCCATCTCACTTCTCCTCGACTAGTTGTGAACTCAGGGCAGATCAGCCGCGACCAAGCAGGCGCTTGATACGCGGGGTGTCAGCAGGGCTGGAAACGCCATCGCCGTTAAGCCGGCGGGTGCGCTTGCTGGCCTTGCCCTCGAGGTTGTGGCGCATGCCGCTCTTCTCGTGGGTGATCTTGCCGGAGCCGGTTGTCTTAAAGCGCTTCTTGGCTCCGCTGTGGGTCTTCATCTTTGGCATGTTGGTTCTTCTCTCACTCGTTGGGGCGGCAGTTACGACGCTGCGGCATCAGTGTCGACGGAATCTGTCATGGGCGCACTCGAGGTTGCCTGCGCAGCATCCGCTGTTTCAGATGCTTCGTTGCGGCGGGCAGCAGCACGGGCTTCAGCCTTCTTGCGGGTGGGCGCGATGACCATGGTCATGTTGCGTCCATCCTGACGAGGCTCTGATTCCACGGTACCGAGTTCGACAATGTCCCCGGCTAGCTTCATCAGCAGGCGATGTCCAAGCTCAGGCCGGTGTTGCTCTCGGCCTCGGAACATGATCGTCACCTTTACCTTGTCGCCAGCGGCAAGGAAGCGCTCGATATGCGACTTTTTCGTCTCGTAGTCGTGCTTGTCGATCTTCGGACGGAGTTTCATCTCCTTGATGATCGTGTTCACCTGGTTCTTGCGAGCTTCGCGGGCTTTCACCGCTGCCTCGTACTTGAA
>RFTO01000192.1 GCA_009923375.1 Actinomycetota bacterium
CGCTCGACTACCGCGGGATTCGGCGGCGCATGGCGGCTGAGCTGCTCACCTCGGATGGGGGCGCAGTGCTGGACCGGTGGCGCAACCGAGCTGTCAGCCTTGGTGGGCGGCCGTGGTTATGGGCTGCCGGGCTCTTCCTCGGCCTGGCAATCTCCACCAAGTGGAGTGCCTTGTGGCATATCGCCTTTCTCGGACTGATCATTCTTGGTTACGGCTATGCCACACGCAGGATGGTCGACGCAGCGCGACCGCTGGCATCCACACTTCTGCGCGATGCACCAATGCTCGCATGTGCCTTCA
Source organism: Actinomycetota bacterium (assembly GCA_009923375.1). Lineage (GTDB taxonomy): Bacteria > Actinomycetota > Actinomycetes > S36-B12 > UBA5976 > RFTO01. The sequence continues at coordinate 301 of RFTO01000192.1, forward strand.
TCCTTTTCCCAGCAGCGATTTACGTTGCCAGCTGGACGGGCTGGTTCATGTCACCAGACTCATACGACAAGCACTGGGCTGCTGGTCAAGCCGCAGCCGGGATCTCCACGCTGTTACCAGTGGTTCTGCGCTCATGGCTCCACTTCCACCACGATGTCTGGAACTTTCACGTCACCCTCACTAGCCACCACGACTACCAAGCCAACGCGTGGTCGTGGCCGGTGATGGGACGACCCACCTCGTTTTGGTACAGCGAAAACGGCACCTGCGCCACCGATCACTGCGCAGCAGAGGTGACCAGCATGGGCAACCCCATCATCTGGTGGGCAGGGCTGATCGCGTTACTGCACCAAGCGTGGGTGTGGTTCAGCACGCGATCGCGCGCATCCCTGTTTGCCGTCGCGATGTGGTTTGCTGGCTGGTTCCCATGGTTGCTCTATCAGCACCGCACGATATTCTTCTTCTACGGCGTGGTCATGGTGCCGTTCACCTGCATCGCTCTGGCGATGTCACTCACCCATATTGCGCGGGGAACTGTGAACCCCAAACGTAACCACCGTGTCTGGTTCGTGGCCGCTGTCGTGATCGCGGCGATAGTGATGACCTGGTTCTTCGAGCCGGTTTGGGTCGGCTCCACGTTGACGTACGACCACTGGCGCTGGCGGATGTGGTTCGACACCTGGATCTAGAGAATCCGAAGAGGTTTGTGGATCTGCCCAGAATCCAACCCAAGTCCATAAACAAACACGGTGTTCAGCAGGAATTTTGTGGAGCTGAGGGGAATCGAACCCCTGACCTTCTCGATGCGAACGAGACGCGCTACCAACTGCGCTACAGCCCCGGTGCGGACAACTCCGAGATATTCGGGGCTGAGCCAGATTGGGTGGTGCAAACGGCGAGGATAGCACCGCGGTGAAAAACGGCTTCGAGCCGATGGGTGCGCCGAAAGCTGCGCGGTTTAGCCGAATGCTGCGCGGGGAATGTCGTTGTAGGCGGTTTGATCGAACACCTCGCCGGCTTCCTGGCGAGATGCGTGCTCCATCAGGATGTCGATAATGTCGCGCTGCGGCTCCGCAGTCCTCCTGCGTGCTTGCGCTGCTTGGTTGAGCATCTGCTCCGCTGACCACTGGCCTTGATTATCCACATCAATATTGCGGGGCACTGTCGTCGCCGCTGGGGCGGAAACGTACGTCGGTAGCGTGATGTTTTGCGCTGCCCAGACAGTTGACGCGACTGCTGTTCCATCATCCACTCTCACTGCAGCGCGAGCAGTCGGCGCAGACACCTGCGCATGTGCCTGCTCGCGCACATTAGGGCGGACCAAGCCGATCGCTTCCTTGCGAGTCGGATGCACAGACATGCTTCGAGCGCGAGCACGTAGATAGCGCACGGCAGCCTCGCGCTGACGGGCTTCAGCACGCACCTGCGTGCGAGCCGCGGCGAAGAACCCAGCAATGAGAGCCGCCGGTGCCAGCATCACCCACGCAGGCGACACCTCCGCGCTCCACAGCACAGCTGTGAGGACGAACAAACCCATCAAGGCGGCGTAGACCTTGCGCCTTTGCTGCATCGCTGACGACTTTGGGAGCATCTGCTGCATCGCCGGATCATCAGCCAACGTGGTCAGGGCACGCTTGAAGACGTCGACAGATTTCAGTGAGCGAGAGTCATCGTGGCGGCGTAACCACACCGGCACCAACACGGCAGCCCACATCGCGATGATGACGATGTAAACGGCTGCTGCCATAGCAGCCGAATCTATGCCCGCCACGTTCGCTTTAGCCTGTATTTGCCAGCACTTGTCGTGGGCGTGTCGTGCGTTGGCTCTTCAGTGTGTGATGGGCAGGAGTGTCGCAGTCATGTCACCAGGCGTTGGCGGATCGGATGATTCACATCCGCCACTTCATCGGCAATCACTGCATAGATGTTGTGATCTCGCCAGTGGCCGTCGATGTGCAGGAATGACCGCCGCACACCCTCGGCTACAAATCCAAGCTTTTCCGCCACCCTGATACTCGACTCGTTCTCGGGTCGGATTGACAACTCAACTCGATGCAAGTTCAGCGAATCGAAGGCATACGTAACAGCCAGCGCCGCCGCCAACGGAGTTATTCCCCTGCCGGCATGCCGCTGGTCAATCCAATATCCCGCAAAGCATCC
>RFTO01000193.1 GCA_009923375.1 Actinomycetota bacterium
GCGAGTTCGCGGTCGTACGCAGTCCGCGCACTTCGCTCCATCAATCGAAGTGGAAGCATCGACAAAATCGCCCATTGCAGCAGCGGTTGAAACGTTGTCGGCAGCCAACCGCGGTAAATCTGCTTCGGGAAGGGGCTAAGAAAAGCGAGCTGATGGCGCTTCATGGTTGACACTGCCGCGCTGACGGCATTGGGGGCCAATCGCACATCGGCATCGATGAAGATGAGCACATCCGTGGCGCGTGTTGCCGAGTCATCGCGCTCAGCATCCGCATCCCGCACTGCCTGCCTCAGTTGCTGGCAAGCCCAAGGCTTGCCGAGCCATCCAAGAGGTAAGTCGGCAGCTTGAAACACCCGCACCCGGTTATCCGCTGCGGCGACAGCGCTGATGATCGCCCAGGTGTTATCGCCTGAATGGTCGTCGCACACCCACACATTCATATTGGCAGCACCCTCCTGGGCCAGCACATCGGCTAGCACGGCTGCCGCATGCGCCTCTTCATTGCGCATCGGGATCAGCACTGCGATGCGCTCATCGATAGCTCGGGCGCCGGCGACGACGCGCCTGCGCAGCAAGCAGTTCAGTAGGAGGTGAAGGAATATGCCGATAGCCATGACCGCGCCGATAGCGCAGAACAGTGACACATCCAGCGGAATGCGCGTCATCACTCGTTTACGACCAAGACCGTGAATCGCGCAGGGGGCTACCAGCGCGGCGGCGACGATTCATCAATGTTGAGGTGATGAGGGCCACAACCACCCAACCCATGACGACTCCGCCCCACATCGCGCTCGCAGGACGGTTAAAGAACACGAGGCTAGAGAAGATGCCGCCTGCCCAAGTCCACACGAACACCAAGATCGGCACAGCTTGGGCCATAGGGGAATGTGCTGCGCGCCGCGAGTCTGGGTCGAGGTTTCCCAGCAGCCACATCAATGCCATGAGGACGGTTGCTGCGCCGATCCACCCCACATAATTGCTTATCGGAATCCCTGGCAGGCCGCGGATGTAGTGACGTGAATCGGTCCAATGCCACCAGCCTTCCGCAACGAACTGCGGGTCGAGGAAGAAATCCCAGCCCACCAAACCAAGGATCGCCCAGCCGAGTCGTGCGAATGTGCCCATCTGGATCGCCTGCGCCGTCAAGTACGCGGGCACCGTCATCATTAACCAAGCCAGCGGGACAATCATTGGCACTGATGCAAGCATCGGAATTGTGTGCCCGACGTGGCCGGTGATGTGGTCGGCGCCGACGACGCTGATGTAGGTGTACCTGCCGAAAGGGAAACCAGTGGTCACGCCGACGACCTCAATCAGCCATCCAACGATCATGACCAACAGTGATGTCACCACACCGCGACGCCAGCCGAAACACGCGCATAAAGACAAGGCGGCAGCAAGTGCGCAGCTCATCACAACAGCATTGGTCAATACATAGCGATCAGGGGCCCAGATCCAGGCGACCTGGCAGGCAATGGTGGTGATGGCGCAAGCAAGCGCGGCATACGGCACCGCCCGCATGAACGTCGACACCCGACGCTCATGTCGACCCGTGTACATCCTGACAGCCACTCCTGCAGGCTACTCACTCCAGCGGGTTGACGCCTTTCAAGGTGCCTTCGGCGGACTCCACAGCGAAGCGCGTAAACATCTCCTCGGCATACCAATCAAGTCGGCTGGTCAAATCGATTGCATGCTTATGGGCATCTGCTCGGTAAGCGAAAGCGTTGATTGCAGCCGAATTGCGCCAGATGCTGAAGGTTCCTTGCAGCCCCACGGGGTACTCACCGATGCCGATTGCAGCTAGTAAATCTGGGTTGCGGTGCAGATCGGTGGAGACTGGCGGCACCTCTGAGTTGAACCGTCTCCAATAGCGGGCCTTAACCCTGGCTCGTGTGATGGCGGCGATTGGTCCGTTCATCGGGCTGCCGCCAGCATCGCTCGGCTTCGAACTTGACCCGTCGGCGAAAGGTTCATGGCCCGCCCAACTGCCACGGCTGACCAACGGACGCAAACGCAGGTGAAGGGACTCCTCGCACAGCTCGCGCCATTGCTTGATCGGCGTCAGCTCATCGATCACCGAGTTGTCGCAGTCATCTCGCAGGGCGATGAGGGTGGCCCATTGGCGGGTGTCGGCATCGCGGATTGTGAACGTACGCCCGCTGCCGGTGCCCAGGGCCTTGGCGAACCTCACGCGGTCATCAGCGCGGAACGCACGTGGGTCCAGGCCCATATGCGAACCGGCGCGTAGAACATTGCCCCGGCTCACGCGCCAGATGAACATGTGAACAGAAGGCATGTCCGCAAGGTTAGCGACCGAAGGTGTTAACAGTGCCGTCGAGAATGTCCGTGCCGTTCACTGCGATGGTGTAGTCGACGCTGTCGGGATCGCTCATGTACACCGGCAGTGTGATGGTCGCACCCGTGGAG
>RFTO01000194.1 GCA_009923375.1 Actinomycetota bacterium
GTGGTCGCGTTGCGGGCGGAGCTATCCGGGCAGGGGTTGGATGCGGGTGCGTCAACGATCGCCGTCATGCTGGCCCGCGAGGGCATCGATGCCCCCTCCACCCGCACGATCCACCGCATCTTGCACCGCGCCGGGGTCGTAGCCGCGGCCCCGCGCAAACGACCCAAGTCCTCCTACCTGCGTTTCGAAGCCGACCTTCCCAACGAGTGCTGGCAAGCCGACTTCACCCACTGCCCCACGACAGCAGGGGATGCGGAGGTCCTCATCTGGCTCGACGACCACTCCAGGTTCATCACCGGCATCAGCGCCCACACCACGGTCAAAGCCCACACAGTCGTGGAGCAATTCCGCGCCGCCATCGATCGCCACGGCGAGCCCGCATCGACGCTGACCGACAACGGCACCGTGTTCACCGCCAGATACGTCAAAGGGGTCTGCGCCTTCGAAATCGAGCTGGCATCACGCGGCATCACACAGAAGAACGGCCGCGGATACCACCCCCAAACCCAAGGCAAAGTCGAGCGCCTGAACCAAACACTCAAAAAATGGCTCGCCGCCCGCGACCGCCCCGCCGACATCGAGCAACTGCAGGAACTGCTGGACGCTTTCGCCGAGCACTACAACAACACCCGCCCACACAGATCCCTAGCCGGACGTACCCCCGCGCACGCCTACACCAACCGAGCCAAAGCAACACCACGGCACAACCCGCAACCCACCTGGCGCATCCGCGACGACAAAGCCGACTCAAACGGGCGCATCACCCTGCGCCGCGCCAACAAACTCCACCACATCCCCCTAGGCGCCGAACACAAACACAAAACAACACGAGCACTCATCAGCGGGCTCGACATCATCGTCATCGAGAAAACAACCGGAGAAATCCTCCGCGAACTCACACTCAACCCCGACAAAGACCACCAACCACTCGGCAGACCACCAGGCCCACCCAAAGGAACACCACGACAAGGAGGAATCAAGAAAGGAACCACACACAAAAAACTATAAACATCACCCGACACATCACTTAACGATGTCTTGACACATCACAAAAGTGCGCCGCCAGGGACTCGAACCCCGAACCCGCTGATTAAGAGTCAGCTGCTCTACCACTTGAGCTAGCGGCGCAATGAGGCAAAAACTTATCAGGTGCTCACGCTCGTCCGCTTATCGGGCTGCTTGCGGCAATCCGCTGATTCGCCCCTTCTGCAGCGGGTACTACAGAGGCATGCAGCAGGACTGGCCCGCTGCGGTTGGCGAAGGGAGACAGACGGTGTTGCAGTCCTGGGACCCGTTCACAATATTGGCCCGACTCGATGAGGATTTCGACGAACTCGTGCGCCGCACCTGGGGCGGCACGACGACCGGACGCTCCGCCTTCGGCTATGTCCCGCCGGTTGACATGTACATCGACGGCAAGGATGTCATCCTCCGGCTGGAGTTGCCCGGCATCGATCCAGACAAGGACGTCGAGATTCATGTTGAAGACCACCACCTGACGATCAGCGGCAGCCGCAAGGAGACTTACGCCGACACCGAGAATGGTGAGCGAATGTTGGTGCGCGAGATCCATCAAGGGTCTTTCTGGCGCCAGTTCGCGTTGTCGGACGATGTGAACATCGATGACATCACGGCGAGTTACGACAAGGGCATCCTCAAGGTCCGGATCAGAGATTGCGTCAAGCGCACTCAATCGGCCAAGAAGATCTCGATCACCAAGGATTCACGCGAGCCGGTGCGCAGCATCAGCACTAAAGCGAGCTGATGAGCACCCTCGCGTGAACACGTGTGGGGACCGCAGGAGGTGACTGACGTCCGCGGTCCCCACACGCATGCCCGCACCCGGCTCGGCCGATGCGGGGTTCGGCTTCGCCGTGGATAAGAGAGGCAGTGAGCGGGCATGAGCGGATTCATCTCAGGCAGATTCGCCGGAAGATCCATCATCGTCACAGGTGCCGGCTCCGGCATCGGCAAGGCAACCACCTTGAGACTCCTCGATGAAGGCGCCATGGTGGTCGCAGTCGATATCTCCAGCGAGCGATTGGCGGAGCTACCCCAGGAGCATGGGCAGCAGTTAGTTCCCGTGACTGCAGATCTCGCCACTGAGTTCGGAATCGATCTCGTTATGGCTGCCTCAGCCGACGGAATCGATGGGCTGGTGAACAACGCCGGCATCATGGATGGTTTCTTGCCGCCGAGCGAGGTGGACGACGCCACGTGGGATCGCGTCTTCGCTGTCAACGTGAAGGCTCCCATGCGGCTGACAAGGGCTGTCCTGCCGATGATGATCGCGGCTGGCGCCGGAGCGATCGTGAATGTGGCGTCAGAGGGTGGGCTGCGGGGCAGTTGCGCCGGGGTGTCCTACACATCGTCCAAGCACGCGCTGGTCGGTTACACGCGCAGTGTGGCGGTGTTCCACCGTGGACAGG
>RFTO01000195.1 GCA_009923375.1 Actinomycetota bacterium
TTTGTGCGGAAGGAATAGCCCATGCTCGGCGCCGGGCAGGTGAAGCCAGCGGCACCCTCACCGTAGTTGCGACCGGCCCAAATGCCTTGGATGAAATGCCAGTACTGCACCAGCAGCGGTTGGTCGTAGCCAAGTCGGTGTCGGTTGGCCTCGATGACATCTGGGGTGCAGTTCTTTCCACAGGTCAACGCGGCGGGGTCGAAGGGAAGTAAAGCAAAAATCACGTACACGGCGAAACTGGCCAGAACCAGAATCAGCAGCATGTAACCGACACGCTTAAGGACGAAGGGGAGCACGGGCACGATCCTTTCATAAGTGTCGGGTTGTTGGGGGGCTCGAGATGAGCCCCCCAACAACCCGATTCACACAGGGATTACTTCAGCCTCAGCTGTCGGACTTCGAGGTGTCCTTCAGGAAGAGGTCGTTGTAGGCGTAGGAGCCGTAAGGCGCCCACTGGTAGTTACCGCCAACGTTCGAGCCCCAGATGCGCTGGGTCTTGGTGAAGAACGTCGGGATAACCCACGCCTGGTCCATCGAGTACTGGTTCAGCTTCTGCCAGTAGGTCGCCTGGGTGGCGCGGTCAGTGGTGCCGTTTGCCGACTTCAGCAGCGAAGCGAAACCTGCGTACTTCGAGTCGTACCAGGTCTTGTTCACGTTGAAGCCGCCATCCTTGCCGAAGAGCTCCGGCACGACGGTGGAGGCGTTGGCCCAGTCCGGGCCCCAACCAGCGCCACCGAAGTCACCCGTCCAGCCAGTTGCGAGAACGCGTGGGTAGTAACCCGTGGCGTTCCAGCGAGGCGTGACGTTGATGCCGAGCTTGCCAAACGAGCTCTTCCACACGGCAACCGCGAGGTTACCCGAAGCAGTCTGGCGTGAGCGCTCGTAGGTGAAGCCGTTGGTGGAGAAGGCCTTGGCCACAGCGTCCTTGCAACCCTGCGTCTTGTCAGCCTTGGCAGTCTGCAGCCACTTGTAAGCAGCAGCGAACGAACCGTTACCAGCAACGATGGTGGTCGTGGTCTTCTTCGTCTTCGGGTCAGTCACAACTGTGGCGGATCCAGTGGATGCACCAGAGAAGTCACCGAACGAGGAATCGAAGGCCACAGCCTTGTAGTCCGCACCCATGGAGGGCTTGATGGTGCCGTCGCCGTAGTCACCAGCGAGACCCGGGCCACCCGAAAGGGCGAGCAGAGCCTTGCGGTCCAATGTGTAAAGCAGTGCCTTACGCATCGGAAGGCAGTTCATGCCGTAGGTGACGCCGTTGTCCGTACCGGTCTTCAAGTTGAACGCGACGTACGACACGTAGGGGTCGTACGCGTTGTACACGCGGCCAGCAAGGGGAGTCTCAGCAGCATCGCCGGTCTTGTAGGTGCCATCGGTGTTCCACACACGGCCGCGGTTAGCAACCTGCAGGGCGCCCATGTACAAGGACGACGAGGCACTGTCGGTGATGAACGCGTTGTCGAGAACACTCGGGTCCTGGTTGTTCTTCAGGATGATGTGGTCTGGGTACGCGTTACGGGTACCGTCAGAAGCAGCGTTGTAGTTCGGGTTACGGTCCAACTGGAAGTAATCCGGTGCTTCGATGTCCTCTGGGTAGTGCGAGATGAAGTACGGGCCGGTTGCCTGTGGCGCGCGGTCGTAGCCTTCACCCGAGTCCTTGGACTTCTGCACTGCGGCGTACGTCAACAGCGTGGTGCTGTAGTTGAAGTCCGCAACAGAGCGCACCAGGTTGAACGTGATGACGTTGCCCGTGTTGTACTGCTTCTTTGCCTTCTGGTTGGCGGGGGTACCGCACCAGATGCCCTTGTCGAGCTCGGCGGTGCTGGCAGACGTCTGAGTCGCGTACGGACCGGCGTACTTGGCGGCCGAGGTTGCGAGCATCGTGATCGGGTAGGCAGGACCGTCGGTGATGGTGTCCTGAGCAAAGACGCGGGAGACCGCGTACTTAATGTCAGCACAGGTCACGGCGGTGCCGTCCTGGAAGGTGACGCCGGACTTCAAGGTGAAGGTCCAGGTCTTGGCGAGGTTACTGGGAACACCAGTGTTCGTCGCCATGTCGCCCTGAATCTCGTTACCCTGAGCTCCAGAGACAGGCTTGTACTGGGTCAGCGAACGGAAAAGGAACGTGCCCATCATGGCAAGGTCCTCACCCGTATAAACGCGCTGCGGGTCCCAGTGGTCAGGCGTGCTGATTTCGTCGATCGTGATCGTTCCACCAGTCTTGCTGTCGGCCGAGGCCGGCATCGTGGCGGTCAGACCAGTACCGATAACCAGGGCGCCCGCGGCGGCCAATGCGGCCAACCGGGTCTTGGTCGTACGGGACATGTGTCCTCCTAGGTCGTGCTCCTGGCCGCGTTTGCGACGAGGATTTCAACCCACGGGGTGATGGCACCTCATGGGCGTTTGATCGGGTACCCGATCA
>RFTO01000196.1 GCA_009923375.1 Actinomycetota bacterium
CCGCCGGCATTGCGATTAACCGAGCCGCTGCCATGACATGCAGCGCATGTGCGAGGGCTGGTGCCGGGCTTAGCGCCGGAGCCTGCGCAGGTGCCGCACGCCACCTCACTGCGCAGTGGCAGCGAGATGGTCGCACCATTCCACGCATCATGGAATCCGATGGTGGCAGTGGTCTCAAGATCTGCCCCGCGGGCTGGGCCAGAGCGGCGTCGGCCTCCGCTACCTCCGCCACCACCAAACATCCCACCGAGGAGATCGCCCAGACCAGAGTCGCCGAACATCGAGCTCAGGTCGGGGCCACCAGCGCCGCTTTGACTTCCGCCGAATCCACCGGGCCGCGCCCCAGCGGCAAACATGCGTCGAGCATCGTCGTATTCACTGCGCTTGTTGTCGCTGGAGAGCACGTCGTATGCCTCGGAGATGCCCTTGAATTTCTCCTCGGCAGCAGCGTCGCCGACATTTGAGTCCGGGTGGAACTCCTTGGCCAGCTTGCGATACGCCTTCTTGATGTCAGCGGCGGATGCGGTTGAAGAGACACCAAGGACCTTGTAGTAATCCTTCTCGATCCAGTCCTTAGTGCTCATGGACGTGTCTGGCTACTCCTTGTCGGCGACTGTGACGAGGGCGGGGCGAAGCACGCGACCAGCGAAGGAGTAACCCTGCTGGTGGACTGCGATGCATACCGGACCGCTGACATCGCTGCTTGTCTCATGTGCGATGGCCTCGTGCTTGGTGGGGTCAAAGGTGTCGAGCTGTTCGCCGAAGGTCACCAGACCAAGGCGGCGCAGGGTGCCCTCAAGTGTTTCTGCTGTGCGCTTGAAGGTGCCAGTTAGATCATCATGCGCCCGTGCGCGTGCGATGTCATCGAGCACTGGGAACAACTCGGACATGACCGCGCTGATACCAGCTTCCTTGAACGTCTCGCGATCGCGTTCAACTCGACGGCGGTAATTCGCATACTCCGCGTGAGTGCGTTGCAAATCAGACGTGAGCTCAATGATCTTCGCGTCGATGGCATCGATTCCGCTTTCGAGATTGAAGGCGGCGAAGTCCTCATCAGAGACCGCTTGTATCTCAGGATCTATGTCGACAAGAGGTTCGGCTGCGCTGGGGACGCTGTCGTCAGCGTCCCCAGCAGCCTGGTGATTTTCGGTCATTTGGTGTCCTCGTCGACGACCTCGGCGTCCACGATGTCCTCATCCGTGTGGTCGCCTGCGCCTGCGCCGCTGTCGCTGTCACCAGCCTGAGCCTGCTGCTCGTACATCGCCGCCCCAAGAGCTTGTGATGCCTGCGCGACAGTCTCACTTGCAGACTTGATCGCTTCGATGTCGGTACCTTCCAGCGCCTTCTTCAGCACTGTCAAGGCTTCCTCAACGTTCTGTTTACCCTCGGCCGGGACCTTGCCCTCGTTGTCCTTGAGGAACTTCTCGGTCTGGTAGACCAACGATTCGCCGGTGTTGCGGGTTTCCGCCTCCTCGCGCTTTTGGCGGTCCTCATCGGAGTGGGCCTCAGCGTCCTTCATCATCCGCTCGATGTCGTCCTTGCCGATGCCGGAGCCGCCGGTGATGGTCATCGACTGCTCCTTGCCAGTGCCAAGGTCCTTCGCCGAGACATGCACGATGCCGTTGGCGTCGATATCGAAGGTGACCTCCACCTGGGGCACTCCCCGAGGTGCTGGTGCAAGGCCAGTCAGTTCGAAGGTGCCGAGTTTCTTGTTGTAAGCCGCCATCTCCCGCTCACCCTGGAACACCTGGATCAGTACCGAGGGCTGGCTGTCTTCTGCGGTGGTGAAGATCTCCGAGCGCTTCGTCGGGATCGTCGTGTTGCGCTCGATTAGCTTGGTCATGATGCCGCCCTTGGTCTCGATACCCAGGGATAGCGGTGTCACGTCTAGGAGCAGCACGTCCTTAACCTCGCCCTTGAGGACACCGGCCTGCAGTGCAGCGCCAATCGCGACGACCTCATCGGGATTCACGCCCTTATTTGGCTCACGGCCGCCAGTGAGGTCCTTCACCAAGTTGGTAACTGCCGGCATACGAGTAGAACCGCCGACAAGCACCACGTGGTCGATGTCGGCCACCTTGACGCCTGCATCCTTGATGACAGCCTCAAATGGCGACTTGCATCGGGCCAGGAGTCCTGCCGTCAGTTGCTCGAACTGGGCGCGAGTGATGCTCTCGTCTAAATGCAACGGACCTTCAGCGCTGGCAGTGATGTAGGGCAAGTTGATGCTTGCCTGCATGGCACTGGACAGCTCAATCTTCGCCTTCTCCGCAGCTTCGCGAACGCGCTGCAGTGCCATCTTGTCCTTCGACAAGTCGACGCCGTGGGCGTTCTTGAAGTTGGTGATGAGGTGGTCCATCAGGCATTG
>RFTO01000197.1 GCA_009923375.1 Actinomycetota bacterium
GCGCTCCTGCTGGCCTCACATCAGCGTACGGCGATTGACGAAATCCGCTGGGATGCACGAGTACTGGCACGACTACTGGGGTCGTGGAGCGGCTGACAGCAGCACCGCTTAGGGCCTGCTGCTCTTCGACAACTAAGGCGTCTACTCCCCCGCCACTGCTTGGGTTATCACTATCGCCTTCGATTCCCCACGGCCTACCACTGGCGATGACATCTCTGACTGCATCTCGTCCATGCTCTCGCCATAGCTGCTCCATCGCCAGTAAGTCCCAGCACCCGACTGCCCGGATAGACATGCCCGCTGGCCCTGTACGCCGTACATGCCCGCGCACCATCATCAACCATGAGGAGAACAGAGTGGATGCGAACTGCTCCTGTGCATCCTCAAAGAAAGTGAGATCACTCGGTCCGGCGCCGTCATCCAAGGTGAGGAATACAACTCGCCGGCCAGACCGCACTGGCGGAGTTTGAATGGCAACTTTCACTCCTGCCACCAGCACATCTTGCATGGAACGGCAGCGACGCAGGTGCGAGGAGCGAGTGGCGCGCAGATCGCGCAAGAACTCCGCATGAAAACTCATGATGTGTGAGCTGACATCGAGGCGCATCACTGATAACTCCGCCTGCATTCGTTCACGTGCTGTCATCTCCCGCAAACCATGTGAGGACACCTGCGCAGATGGCGATGTGTCTGAGGACAGCCGACTGGTTGCAGATGGTGAATCGATAAACAGATCTGATTGCTCCGCAGAGTCGATGTCCATCACCCCACCAACAGCTGCAGCAGCCTTATCCACTCGGACTCTCTTCACAGTTGAGCGGCCACGATGGCGGGCTTGCAGTGACACCTCAAGCAGGAGGTCGCGTCGGGTGACCTGCGCATCAGCCTCGCCAATGCCGTGCAAGCGATCGCAGGCCCCGACCTTGATGAGGCTCTCCATGATCGGCAGCGGCACCGATGCTCGCAGCAGCACATCGACCACACCGCTGTAAGGGCGATTTGCGACGATTCGATCGATATCAGCACGGGTGACCCCCTCGATTTCTGCGAGGGAAAGCCTGATGCCGAGTGAGCTATCAGCTGCCGCTTCAAGGCGGTGCATGTGATCGGAGATCTGCACATCCGGCGGGAATATCGGCACTGCGAAGTTGCGGGCGTCATCGAGGATCAAACGCTTGGGATACATCCCCGGATCGTGTGTGAGCACGCCAGCAAAGAAAGCCGCCGGGTGATGCGCTTTTAACCAGGCTGACTCGTATGTCGGCACCGCGAAAGCCGCAGCATGCGCTTTACAAAAGCCGAAGGATGCAAAAGCACGCAACACCGCCCACACCCGCTCTGTTACCTCGAGTGTGTAACCACGCTGCCTTGCTTTGCCGTAAAACCATTGACGCGTTTGCTCTTGGCCCTCCACTGTGCCCAGATTGCGTCGCACTTCATCAGCGAAATCCAAACCGCAACCGGAGACCGTCGCGATGATGCGGATGACCTGCTCGTGGAAGACCACCACCCCGTAGGTCTCCCGCAAAATCGGCTTCAAGCTTTCATGGATGTAATCTGGCATCCCCCAGCCCTGCCGCGCATGCAAGAACGGCGTGATCATGTCGCTCTTCACCGGCCCTGGCCGAAACAGCGAAATGTCGATGATGATGTCGTCGAAGGTGGACGGAGCAAACTTGCCGACCAACTCGCGCTGGCCAGGTGATTCAATCTGGAAGCAGCCGAGAGTGCGGGTGGATTGAATGAGAGCGAAAGTTCCAGGATCGTCACGAGGGATACTCGCCAATGCGATGTGCTGGCCGCTGACTCGTTCCAACTCAGAGAGCGTGTGAGCGATGCTTGACTGCATCCGAACACCGAGAACATCGAGTTTAAGGAATCCGAGCTCTTCCACATCATCCTTATCGAATTGCGACATTGCGTATCCCTGCGCCGATGACTGCACGGGGGTCCGATCGAGCAATGTGGGATCGGAGAGGATCACCCCGCAGGGATGCATTGCTCTATTTCGAGGCAGACCGTCGAGTCCCTCCACCAAATCGAGGAATGTGTCCAGCTCACCGCGGGCGGCTAAGGATGCGATACCCGACTCGCGCAGCTCAGGCAGGTCGCGCAGTGCATCGCGCACATGCTTGGCGCCGATATGTGGGAACGACTGCGCGATGATTCCTACTTCCGCAGCAGAAACACCCAGAGCCATACCGACATCGCGGATGGCATGGCGGACGCGGTAGGTGTCGACCATCGACACGCATGCGGTGCGCTCAGCGCCGAAGCGATCGATGATGAGGTCGTACACCTCCAGTCGCCG
>RFTO01000198.1 GCA_009923375.1 Actinomycetota bacterium
TGCTGCCGCAGTCATCGGCGCCGTCCGCTCTGAGGTTCCTAGTGGTATCCCCGTAATCGCCAAACTCAGCCCCGATGTCACTGACCTCGTGTCCATCGCCGGCAGTGTGCTTGATGCTGGCGCTGACGCTCTCGCGCTCATCAACACCCTGCTAGGTGTGGTGATTAACCCCGACACCCTGCGTCCAGCCCTAGGCGGAATCACCGGTGGTCTGTCCGGCCCGGCGATTCGTCCTGTTGCAGTTCGTGCTGTTTACCAAGTCCGCGCCGCGTTCCCAGATGTCTCAATCCTGGGCATGGGCGGAATTCGCACAGGTGCGGATGCCATGGAGTTTCTCGCAGCTGGGGCCAGCGCCATCAGCGTCGGCACCGCAATTTTCAACGATCCGAGTGCACCCGCTCGGATACATCGCGAGCTGCGCGAGTTGCTGGCGGCCAAGGGGATTGGCGATATCCGCGATGTCATCGGCGTTGCTCACACACCCTTGCCTACACGTACTTCCATTGCACACAGTGATGGCGACGCCGGAACGCGCGCTGCCTTGACTGCGAGTTCACAGCCGTCCGTTATTGAGGCTGCAACTGTGGATCAGATCGTCATTCGCAGTGAACGCATCGCCCCTGCTGTGCAAGGGGTGGAGATAATCGAAGACATCTCCGTTGAATTCGATTGGATCAGGTCACGCACCAATGCGACGGAATCCGCCGCCGAAACGACTGCGGAAGTGGAGTCATGAACCTCAGTAGCCCAGCCCCCGTTGCAGTCGCGTTGGATGCACCTGATGCATCAACGATGGTGCGGTGGGCGGCGCTGGTTGGGTCGCATGTGAGCCATGTAAAAGTCGGGCTGGAGGTTTACCTTCGCGATGGAGCTCCGGCTGTGCACCAAGTCCGGGAGGCAAGTCCGAGCACTCAGGTTTTCCTTGATCTGAAATTGCATGACATCCCAGCGACGGTGGCAGGTGCAGCGCGCTCCGTTGCTCACCTGGAGCCGCACATTCTGACGGTTCATGCAGCCGGTGGTGCTGCGATGATCGAGGCCGCAGCCCAAGCGCTGCCCAACACTTTGATCGCTGGCGTCACCATCCTCACCTCACTGTCCGATGAGGACCTCCGCCACATCGGCATGCAGGGATCCTCAGCTGAGTGTGTGGTGCGTCTGGCTCGTCTGGCAGTGCAATCAGGTGCACGCGCTTTGGTATGTAGTGCGCAGGAAGTCGCACTGGTACGGGATGCAGTGGGAACTTCAGTTCTCCTCATCACCCCTGGAATTCGCCCTGCGGGTTCCAGTGCAGACGACCAAGCGCGAGTGGCTACCCCAGCATCCGCCTTGGCAGCCGGTTCTGACTTGCTAGTGATTGGTCGACCCATCACCGGTGCCGTCGACCCGGCCAGTGCTGCGCAGGCGATCGCGGCGGAGATCCTCGCCAGATGATCGAGCAAGGTCAGTCGCAGGAAGCTGGGACACCAGGTCGCCTTGTGGTGATCTCGGGCCCAAGTGGCGTCGGCAAGAGCACCATGGCGGCGACGCTGCGCGAGTACGAGGAGAATGTTTGGGTGTCGGTCTCGGCCACCACCCGCGCACCTCGCGCAGGTGAAACTGACGGCGAGTCCTATTTCTTCCTCAGTCGTGACCAGTTCGCTGTGCAGGCACAGGCGGGGGAGTTCCTCGAATACGCCGAGTTTGCGGGGAATATGTACGGAACCCCGCGGGCTGCCGTTGCCGAGCGACTAGCCCAAGGTGTCAATGTCGTGCTGGAGATTGATTTGGCCGGGGCAAGGCAGGTGCGAGCTGCCATGCCGGAAGCGGTGTTGGTGTTCATCGCACCACCGTCCTGGGATGAGCTGCAGGCCCGCCTTATCGGTCGCGGAACTGAGTCAGAAGAGGTTATCGAGCGCAGGTTGGCGGTCGCCCGGACCGAATTAGCCGCCGAAGCCGAGTTTGACGCCACGATCGTCAACGACGAGGTTGGCGCGGCAGTTAAGCGACTGCTATCGCTGGTGGAAAGCCCGTGAGCGTAAGATAAGCGAAGTATCGTGTTCGTCCAATAGAGAGTCCGTCCGCAGAGGTGGCTTGTGAGCCCAGGAGCAATCCGGCCCGCATCAGCTCTAACGTTCGCAAGGAGTCGCACATGTCCGGCATCGTTGCCCAGCCATCAGGCATCACTAACCCGCCGATTGACGACTTGCTCGCCTTGAGCGACTCGAAGTACGCACTCGTGATTAACGCTGCCAAGCGCGCGCGCCAGATCAACTCCTATTACTCGCAGCTCTCCGAAGGCTTGCTCGAATACGCCGGCCCGATGGTGCCA
>RFTO01000199.1 GCA_009923375.1 Actinomycetota bacterium
GCAGGCGAGTAACACCGGCCGAGTGTTTATCGCAGTTCCGCGCAGTTGCGTCGCTCCGCTTAAGGCGGCGGAGACGCAATGGGAAATTAAGTGTTCAACCTCAACGCCGTCTCCATTTGCTTGCCAGCGACTACCGATCTCCCGTAACGCTGGGACGATCACGTCATCCCACGCACCCACCACGCCGCGGGAACGTATGGAGCGTTCGAGCAATCGCTTGCAATTGGGGGCGTTCAATGACGTCGCTGCTAAAAGGAGCTCGCGGACTGCCGCCTGTTGTCGAGGCACAGGCTGAGACATCGCCCCGTCGTCGGTCATGCCCCCGAAGCTCTCGGCAATGGCCGCCTGCAACTGCTCGGGGGTCTCAGAGATTGCCAGCGCGGCCGCCGCATCCAATGTGGTGCCCGATGCGTACAACTGCTGCACCCGACACAAGCGCGCAATGTCCAGATCGGTGTAGCGGCGGTGTCCGCCGGCTGTCAGTCCTGATGCGGTTAAATCATGTCGACGAGCCCAGGTGCGCAAAGTGGCCGAGGCGACGCCGAGCCGGCGGGCAACCACAGCGACTGGGTAAGTGCGCTGCGGCAGTTGCAGCAGCGCTGATTCGGCTGATGAGGCGATGAGTTTGGTGACCAGATCCTCTGGGGGTGCACCATCGAGAGAGTCATCGGCAACTGCCGATTCGCTCTCGGGTTCCCAGGAATCTCTCATGAAGCGAATTGTGGGGGATTTTTGGGTGGCGCGCGCGCTGAAATCGGCGTGCTTTCGCAGCGTTGGGCAGGTGTGGGTGGTTTCGGCAGGGCTTGGCGCGATTAGTCCGCAAAATCCCCTTGCCTGAGAAAGCCTCGCGTGACGTGGTGGGCACCCTGCCCTATAACGCTCCCTGTCCCGGCTTATCCGGATGTGATGGGAATCACTAACCGTTTCAGAAACGCTTCACCCCAAGTGCTTGACCAATATATGAAACGGTTTAGACTAAGGCTCACGCAGGAGAAATCGTGTTCAAGTCACTTGACCTCGATTGCACATGCGCGCAGTTCCCCAAAGTCACTCCAAGTCAGAGGACTCAACATGGCTGATATCTCCCGCCTTCCCGGACCTAACGCCGACCTGTGGGACTGGCAGCTGCACGGCGCGTGCCGTGGCGAAGACCCGAGCATCTTCTTCCACCCCGAAGGTGAGCGCGGCGCGATGAAGATGGCGCGCGACAACGCAGCCAAGTCCATCTGCGGCCGTTGCCCTGTCATCAAGCAGTGTGCAGAGCACGCACTCGCTGTGCGCGAGCCTTACGGAGTCTGGGGTGGCATGACCGAAGATGACCGCGAGTTTGTGCTCACCGGTCGCCGCACTGTCAACACAACGGTCAACACAACGGTCACGGATTCAGCGAATCCCGTGGCAGCAACTGCCTGACTCTCACACCGGGTAAGCGCGATGTTGCCCAGCATCCAGTTGAGAGTGAGCAGCCAAGAAACGTAGGCAATAAGCAACAAAAAGAGCGAACCCCCGGTGACTAACTCCCGGGGGTTCGCTCTTTCGTGCGACAGTAAATCAGTGACCGTGGCTGTGGCCGTGTCCGTGGGACGACTCGTCCTCGGACTCTTCCTTCTTCTCCACCACGAGCACCTCGGTGGTCAGCAACATCGCGGCGATTGATGCAGCGTTCTGCAATGCGGAACGAGTCACCTTGACCGGGTCGATGACGCCAGCTGCAACGAGATCTTCGTAGACATCGGTGGCAGCGTTGTAACCGTGGTTGGTCGGCTGCTCGGCAACCTTCTGCACCACGACATACCCCTGCTGGCCAGCGTTCTCCGCGATCCAACGCAGCGGCTCAACCACTGCGCGGCGGACGATTCCAACTCCGACACCGGCATCGCCGGGGTTGCGCCAATAGCCATGCCAGCCCGGCTTTGGCTGCATGTCGATGGCGAGCAGGACGGTGGACCCAGCTTTGGGCGACTGACTTTCTGCCGCCAGAGACGCCGCAATGTTGGTCTGCGCAACGGCAGGTCCGATCAGGCCGAACAACAGGGCCACTGTCATCAGCATGTCGCGGAGAAGAGAGAGGGAAAGGTCTTGCCGGGTCATGATTGGCTCTATAGCCATGAACCGTCCGCATTAAACAGAAGGAACTTCTCATGGCACGCGCACGCTGGCTTGCGGCTGCAACTTTGCTGGTGACGGCACCTGTTTTTGCGGCACCCCCCAAACTTGTCGTGGCGATTTCTGTCGACCAGTTTTCGAGCGACCTGTTTTCCGAATGGCGCGGCAAGTATACCGGCGGCCTAAAGCGGATGACGACGGGCG
>RFTO01000200.1 GCA_009923375.1 Actinomycetota bacterium
CCATTATCTGAATTTCTCATGTTAAAAACTATTTACGAATCATTTTTGGAATATTCTCTAGGGATTTAGGTTTATCATTTACAAGCATTATTACCAAGTAACCCATAGCATCAAACATTTTATAGAGAACATATACATTCTGAAATAATCCGTTGGAAAAGATGTTATTTTCGGTAATCGATGCCGTGGCCAAAAGTCTGCGGGCGGTAATCAGCCAAATAAGCCCGCAGCGCAGATTCACAGCGCTGCTGCAGTGTGCGTTGCGCATCATCTCCGGCGCCGAGGATCTCCGGCACATGCGGCGTGCCGAGCTGCATGTGCGCACTGCTGGTTGCACACAACAACGCAAGGTTTGTGGTGTCCCGTAACAATCTTCGTGTGTCGCCATCGACTCCTTCGCAGATGCGGGTGGCCATCGCAACCATCTGCGCGGTGCTGGCATAACCAGCAGTCGACGGACAACGGCGCACGTACGGGGATGTCAACGGTGCCAGCGCCTGCACAGATTCGAGCACATCAACCACTGCATGCCCACCGGACCTGACGAAGCGCACACCATGTGCAACTACTGCCGGCAGTGATTGCTCGCGAGCGAAACTGAGCATCCTCTGCGCCACTGGCAGGCTTAAATCAGGTTCACCGAGCTGCACAGACCGTTGTACTGGTTGGTCGTGCGAGATGACCTCGATCCCCTGCTGACCTGTGGGCAGTGCTTGCGCCCATAGCCGATATGCGTCAGCCGCAAGGTCGGGTCGACGCCTGGCAATGTGGTGGCCGATCTCCGACGCTGGGCCATGCAGAACAACCAAGGATCCGGCGCCTATGCAGTGCGCAACATCCTCCAGGGTGATGAAAGGAGGGGAAGGCGACGACGATGAGCTGGCGCTTGCTCCATTGGCATGTGCCTTGCTAACTAGTCGGCACAAACCGGCCCAGCCGCGGGTGCCGCTGCCAAGGATGAGCACCCGAGGTCGGACCCAATGCCTTACCCGACCTCCCTTAACAGGGGTAGGTGCGGAGTTCGGATCCTCAGGCGGTGCCAAGGTGACTGTCTGCACAGCGAAGTCGACGCCAAGCACTGGCGTGATGCCTGCTGCTTCACATGCGCGCACGAATCGCACGGCCCCTGCGACTGAATCACGATCGGTTAAAGCCAGATGCGAATGCTCATGTGTTGCTGCAGCTGCAACAAGATCATCGATGGATGCAGCGGAGTACTTCATCGAGAAGGCCGAGGCAACATGCAGGTGTGCGAAAGGCATCTGCATGGGCGCGAGGCGCGTCATCAGCCGGCGCGCGCGATCGACCCTGCTGTCATCGCAGTAATCACTGCGACCGCATCGGCCATGAACCGCAGAACCTCACGCGACATGTCCTGCGCCATCCGGCTCGTGACATGGGCAGTACCGGCTTCGGCTGCCGCTCGCCTCGGCGCGTTAGCTGAGAAGAAATCTGCCCACTCTCGTAGCTGGGGGCTGTGACGGACAAGTAGTACCCATGCATTCTGCGGGCGGCTTCGTCGGCGACGGGCTGTTGTGAAGGATGCAGACGCCGTTTTAGTTGCCGTTGCCGTTGAGGCAGCATGTAGACCGACTGTGGTGGATGCGGCGATAACCGCAGCCGCTACCCGCAGCGCGCAACGGTGCGCCAAGGCGAATGCAAGATCGTCATCATCAGTGAGCATGTGTGCCTCTGCTAGCCCATCCAGAGCTGCATCAAGCAGCTCTCGTGAGCACGTGGGCATGGTGGTGCGCAACATGGATGAATCGGTGAGGAATAAGCGCTCACGCGTGTACACGGACAAGGGACCACACTCCTGTCGGACTCAAAACCAGCTCACATAAACGCGCGACATCAGCGCGTCTCTCGCGGGCGGTCATCAACGGATACGACTCGACGAGAAACAACAAGTGGTCGCCTGTTTCGCCAACTGGTGCGGGATACCCCTGTGATGCCCGGTAGGAAGCACTCCATCTCACCGGCACCCGCCATACGCCGTGCACCTGCGACACCATGTGGATGACCATGTGCAAGGCATCGCTGTATCCATCGATGCGGGTGTAACGCCTCGGGACAGGTTGCTCGAAGCGCGGATCGGTCTGCGTGACCACCTCGGTCACTCTCGCCTGCGGCGAACCGACCGGGTAATGCCGCGACACCACGTGAGCCATCAGTGCATCCCCTCTCTTTTTAGTACATCTGTTCTAAACTTTAACCCCATCCCCCGACACCGTGTCAACCCCTGAGGCATATGACCGCTCTGATGCGGGGCAATCAACGTCAGTCATGCGGCCCAAGTGAATCGATCA
>RFTO01000003.1:0-25516 GCA_009923375.1 Actinomycetota bacterium
CGCAGCCGATCTGACCTTCGACAACTTCCTGAAGGGCAAGCCACCGGGCTTCGCTGACGAAATGCTGGGCGTCGGTCGCGCCGATCTATGGCGGGCTGGCACGATCACGCTGTCAGACCTGCTGGACGCACGCGGTGTGCCGCTGACGCTGGCTGAACTGAAGGCGCAATATGGCGCTGCATCATCTGTCGCTGCGAATGTCGTCGCTGCCACTGCCAAGACCGTCGATGCCATCGACGCATTGGTGCAGGAAATGCAGGCTTATCGCTATTCTGACGCTTATGAAAACGCGCTGACTGAATATGTCGATGCCAAGGCCGCACTAGAGACGCTGACCAAAAACGGGCCTTCAGCTACGCAAAGCATCGCACTTGCAAGGCGCGAAGCTAATCTTCGATATTGGGAAGCAAGCGATGCCTTCAATCGGGTTAAAAAGACTGAAACCGCATCCATGTTAAAGGTGATCGAACTGCCAGCAGATCGTCGCGGCAGCCCGGCCAGCATCGTCGTCGGCAAGGTCGGGCCAACTATGCGGCAAAAGACCGAAGAAGCAGCAAGGATCGTCGCCAGTTTGGTTGATCGTGATGTGCTGCCGAATATTTCGGTGCAATATTACAAGGGGAACCGCGCTTATTATACTGACGCAGACCGCACGATCCATGTGAACAAGGACACCAGCCTTTCAACCTATGTTCACGAAATGATGCACGATCTGGAATATGCGCATCCTGACATCAGCACAAAGACTAAGGCGTTTCTGGTTGAACGCGGCAACGGCATCGCACCAAGGAAATTGAGCGATATTACCGGAAATAGTGGATATGGCAGCTATGAAGTCGCCTATGAAGATGCGTGGGTCAAACGCGGCGGCAGTGCCTACATGGGCAAGCTATATCCAAGCAATGCGACCGAACTGGTGACGATGGGCATGGAACGCATCATCGCCGATCCGCGTGACTTTGCCGTCCAAGACCCTGACTATTTCAAGCTGATGTTGGAAATCATAAGGAACATTAAATAGTGTTTATCATGCAGATGGGCGACATGGCCTTCAGGGTCGAATGCGTCGATGGTGGCTTCACCGTCACCAATGAACCGCCTGACGGCACCACCTACAAAAACGGCCCGCTGTCAGTCGTTGAAGTGGCCTATGCGCAAGAACTGGCCATCGGCACTTATATGCCGGGGCCGTCGATGATGGAATTTCACACAGCAAGGCGGCTGGGCATCGCACTGCCACAGCCGGAACTGGAAAGTGAACCAGATCGCATCTATTGATCACACCTAAAGCACGATCTAGCATCACGGTCGAAGTCGTGCTATTGTGACACCAACCGTGATCATGGCCGTGCCATGATAACGAACCGGCCAGTGGCCACCAACAGTCCAGAGGACAACCAAACATGAGCGAAGGCACTGAAGACAACGAAGACCTGAAAACTGCTGTTGAGGCGTTGAGCGCCAAGAACCGCGAACTTCTGGGGGAACTGAAAGCAGCCAAGGCAAAAGCCAAGGGTGTTGAAATCGACCCGGTGGAGCACGAACAGCTTAGGACGCAGGTCGAGGATTTGACGGGCAAGCTGACCAAGGCCGAAAAGGCCGCAGCGAAGCAGTTCGAAGATTTGACGAAGGTCGTGGCCAGCAAGGACACAGCTTTGCAGTCTTATCTGATCGACAACGGCCTATCTGATGCGATGTTGAAGGCAGGTGTTCGGCCCGAAATGATGCCAGCGGTCAAGGCAATGCTGAAAAGCAAAGCCACGATCAAGGACGAGGGCGGAAACATTGCAGCGTTCATGGGTGATCAACCGCTGACTGATGCGGTTTCTGCGTGGGCAGCCAGCGACGAAGGCAAGCACTTCGTTTCGGCACCTGCGAACACTGGCGGCGGCGCTGCGGGTGGAAACGGAAACGGCACTGGTGGCAATACCAACAAGGGGAACCTTGGCGGGTCAAAGTCCGAACGCGGTGCTGCGATCAAGTCGATGTTCCCTGAACTGCCAACCGCCTAAATAGGCACAAACACAAGGGAACAATACCATGGCACTTTCGCAAATGCAGGTCTTCAACCAGTATATCATGCCCGCGACGATTGAGACGCTGGCGCAGATGGTTGACAAATTCAACGGTGCTTCGGCTGGCGCAATCCGCCTGACGACCGCTGGCTTTGACGGCGACTTCCTTCAGGAAAGTTTCTTCGCTGCCGTGCATAGCGCACAGCGCCGCGTTGATCGTTATGCGTCGATTGCTTCTGCATCGGCGACCGATCTTTCGCAGTTGAAGAAGTCTGGCGTGAAGGTCGGCGGCGGCTTTGGCCCGATCAAGTTCGAGCCTTCGCAGCTTACTTGGCTTCAGAAGCCCACCACCGAAGGCATTGAAGTCGCATCGCGCAACTTCGCTGAAGCCTTGATGAAGGATCAGTTGAACACCGCCATCGCTGCGCTTGCTGCGGCCATTGGTAATCAGGCTTCTGCCACGAACGATGTTTCGGCCACGCCTGCGGCGATCACCTATTCGGCCATGAACAAAGCAAATGCGAAGTTTGGCGATTATTCGTCTGCTATCGTTGCCAATGTCATGACTGGTTCGGTGTTCCATCGCTTGATCAGCCAGAACCTTGCCAACACGCCGACGCTTTTCAACGCTGGCAATGTGACCGTGGTCGATATTCTGGGCCGTCCAGTCATCGTCACTGACGCGCCTGCACTTTATGTGACCGGCACGCCAAACAAGGACAAGGTGCTTGGTCTGGCTGATGGTGCGGCTGTTGTCTATGATGGCGGCGATGTCATCAGCAACGTCCAGACCACGAACGGCAACACGCGCATCGAAACCACGATGCAGGTGGACTATTCGTTCGGTGTCAGCCTGAAGGGCTACACTTGGGACGAAACGAACGGCGGCAAGTCGCCGACCGATGCCGAACTGGCCACTGGTTCCAACTGGGACAAGATCGCCACCGACATCAAGCAGACCGCTGGTGTCATCACCATCGGTTCGGCTGACGTTGCGTTCTAATGAAACAGTGTTGGCGGGTGGGCTTCGGCCTGCCCGCCTTCACGCCATCTAAAAAGGAACCATCATGGCCGACGCCAAGATCATTTATGAACCGCATCCTGTCAGCCCTGAACGCAAGGCTGAACTGGTCGGTCAAGGCTTCAGGATCATGGACGCGATCTTCGCGCCTGAAGATGCCAAGCCTGCGCCAGTGGCAGACAAGCCCGCTGCCGCACCAAAAGCTGCTGCCAAGAAGGCTGATGACTGATGGCATTTGTCGTTGAAACTGGTGCCGGTTCAGCAACCGCAAACAGCTTCGCCAGCACCGCTGCCGCCGATGCCTATGTGGCAGAACGTGGCGTGGCTGGGTGGGCTGCTTTGCTGACTGCTGACAAACAGACGGCACTGGTCAAGGCGACAGACTATCTGGAAGCCACCTATCGCACTTCATGGCAGGGCTACCGTGTCAGTGGCACACAGGCGCTGTCGTGGCCGCGTTCTGATGTCACGGTGGATGAATTCGCAGTTGCGGCCAACATCGTGCCAGTGGCCGTGATCAATGCCTGCATTGAAATGGCGCTGCGGACAGTGGCAGGCACGACCTTGATTGAAGATCAGGGCCAGCTTGTCATCCGTGAACGGGTCGATGTCATTGAAACTGAATATGCAACTTTCAGCGACCCGGCCACAAAATATCCGTTCGTCAGCAGGCTGCTGGCACCCTATCTGCTTTCATCTGGCGGGGGCGGCTTCACGCAAGTTCGCGTCCAGCGCACCTAATCAACACAAGGAGAAACCATCATGGCGACTATCACTTCCACCACCTTGCAGGGCGCAGGCGGGCGCGTTGTAACACGCACGACCCTGACCACTTCTGACACTTTCACCTATAACCAGAACAAGGGCGCAATCCTTATTCTGGACAACGTGACGGCTGGCGCACTGACAGTCGTGATTGACGGCGCTGGTGGTTCGACTGTTCCAGTCACCGGCATCGGCAACGTCGATGTGACCGCTGGCTATTCCACCGGCAGCATCGCGGCTGGTGCCTGCGTGGCAATCCCATTGGACAGCGTGTTCCAGTATTTGCAGGGCGTCATTGCTGTCACTGGCGGCACCGGCATCAAGGCCACGCTGGTCGAGTATTGATTTAATGGGGCGGGAAGCTGACAGCGCATCGCGGCTTCTAGCCAAGAACGGGGAACTGGTCACAATCCAGTTCCCCGGTTCGCCTTCCTATGATCCTGTCACTGGCGCGGCTGCCGCAGTGCAGGCCGCGACTTCGGTGGCAGCCAATGGTTATCCGGCAGCCTACACCAGCGCCAACATCGACGGCACCGTCATCAGGCAGAATGACATTCGCCTGCTGCTGGAACTGATCAGCCCGCGACCTATTCGCGGCTGTCTGGCCGTGGTCGATGGCGTGACCTATCAAGTGCTTGATGTGCAGGCGATCCGCAAGGAAGCTGCCGATGTCATGTTCATCTGTCAGATCAGGGCAAGCTGATGGCCGAAGACTTCCAACTTCCTATTGGTTCGCGTGTCTGGTTCCCTGCAAAATGGGAATGCGGGACGCTGGACAGCGTGCTGCACGACAGCGACGGCAATGTGATGGCCTATGTGATCCTGAAGGATGACGGGAAATATCATGCGGTCGATATGCAGACCGTTGAAATCAAGGACGCTGACGCATGAGCAACCAAGCCATTGCAGCGGCACTGGCGCAGCGGCTGGCGCTGCTGAACCTGCCGACCGCTTATGAAAATGCGCCGTTCACACCAGTGGCCGGGCAGACGTTCATCGCTGAAAATTTCCTGCCTGTCGCCACGCAGGCAGTGGGCATCGCTTCGAATTCGTCTGACAACTTCGGCGGCATTTATCAGGTCACTGTTCATGCGCCGACCGGCAGCACGAAGGGTGCAGGCTATGCCATGGCCAAGCAGGTGCAGGATCACTTCCCGCGTGGCTTGGTGCTGACCTATCAGGGCCAGCCTGTCACGATCATGCAGTCATCGCAGGGGCCGTCATTTACCGATGGCGACCGCTGGCTGGTGCCAGTGTCGATAAATTATAGGGGCTTTGCATGATGCAGCAGGCCACCACTTTTGCCGTGGACATCCAGAAGTTCATCGAAAAGACGAACATCGAAGCCGACAAGGTGGTGCGCAAGGTCTGCCTTGACCTGATGACCGGCATCGTCATGAAGACACCAGTTGACACTGGCCGGGCGCGGGCGAACTGGCAGGCTTCCATCGACACGCCTGCATCTGGCGCGGTCACATTTAACGCTGATGCAGGGTCTGGCGCGAAGGCACCGGGCGAAAGCGCATCATCTGCTTCGGCGATTAGTGGTGGCCTATCTGCCGTCACGCAAGCAACTGGCCGCGTGTTCTGGCTAGTCAATAACCTGCCCTACATCTACCGGCTGGAATATGGGGCATGGTCAAAACAAGCACCGCATGGTATGGTGCGCACAACAATCGCCGAAATCCAGCGCAAGCTGACTTAATCAAGGAGTGAAGAACCATGGCAACTGATATTTTTTCCAGCGTTGGCACCACCGTTTCAGTGTCTGCAACCGCACCTGCTACCTATGACGCATCTGGCTTTGCTGCCCTGACTTGGACGCAGTGCGCTGAAATTTCCGACCTGCCGTCTTTTGGCACTGAAGCTGCGCTTGCAACGCACACGCCACTGAAGACTGGTGTCGTGGCGAAGCGCCGTGGCAGCCTGAACTATGGCAGCGTCGGTCTGACGATGGCCTATTCTGACGTTGATGCCGGTGCTGCGATCCTTCGCACCGCTGGTGATGCGGCTGCCGGTGTGAACAGCTTCATTTCGTTCCGCGTCACGCTAAAGAACGGTGACATCCAGTATTTCCAAGGGCAGGTCATGTCGTTCAAGACGACTGTCGGCAATGCTGATGGCATCACGATGATCGAATGCGCCGTCGAACTTGACGGCAGCATCGTCAAGGTCGGCTAATTTAGCCAAGACGAACGGGTCGGGATAGCGTTCATGGCGCGATAAGGGCGGCTTCATCCACCGCCTTTCCCGATCCAACTTTCTGGATGCAATGTGAAGGGTGACACAATGGACTTGAATAAACTGAAGCCAGTGATGGCAGACGAAGGCGCGATCATGCAGGTGCGCCATCCTGAAACTGAAGACGCAATCGACGGCATGACCATCACGCTTCTGGGTCAGGACAGCGCAGTCTATAAGAAAATCCAGCTTGGCAAGCAGCAGGCGGCACTGTCGCGCATCAGCAAGGGCAAGAAGGCCGTTGATCTGGACGCGACGAAGCTGGCTGAAGACGGCATCGACGATCTGGTGAAGCTGACAGTGGGCTGGGAAGGCTTCACGCTGGACGGCAAGAAGCTGGACGCCACGCCTGACAATGTGCGCATGGTCTTTTCCGATTGGAACTGGCTGCGCGAACAGGCGCAGGAGTTCGTCGCCGACCGGGCGCACTTCTTTCGCTGAACTGCAAAACGATCTGACGCTGTTCGTGAAGCAAGCGGCATGGCTAAACACCGTGCCAGAAAAGCAAAAGCGGTCGCGTCGGGAAACAAGGGCCACAGGGATGCCGCCGATTGAAGCTGGTGGCTACCTGCTGGAAATTCTGTTCGAAGTCGGGCCGACAAAGCCTGCTGGAATGGCAGGCCAAGTCGGCATCGACGAAATCGACCTTCTGGCATGGCAGACGAACCAAGACATTCGCCTGACCGGCTGGGAGGCAAGAACGATCAGGCTGCTGTCGCGTGAATATGCGTCAATGCTGGTCGAAGCATCAGATCAAAATTGCCCGCCACCATGGGTCGCCACGGTGGTGATCACTGAAGATCAGCGGGATAAGATCGCCGATGCCATGTCTGCGTGGGCAGATCGCCTGAACGCGCAGCGTGGTGGATAGTCTGCGACCTTGCTTTTCACGGCTTTATGCGTCAATAATAGGATGGAATTTCTCACAATCGGAGCGCCAGTGGTATGCCAGACCTGTCAACCTTGCGCATTGCCGTCGATAGTCGCGATGTTGTCAACGCGACTTCGAACCTGCAAGGCATGGGTCGGGCTGCCGATAGCACTGAAAGCGCACTTCAAGGACTAGGCCAAGCGGCTGACAGCGCCGAAAATGCGCTTCAGGGTGTCGGCACAGCAGCCGACAGCGCCGAAAGCGCACTGGGTGGCGTCGGTGGTGCCACGGCACGCACCAGCGCAGGTCTGGCGTCGATGCGGGGCTTTGCCCGGCAGGCGAACGAAGCCATGGCCGCAGGCACCACAGCAGCCGCTGCAATGGGGGCCAGCCACGGCCTTGCTGCCCATCATGTCACGAACCTTGCGTTTCAGGTGCAGGATTTGGGTGTCCAGCTTGCCGGTGGCGCGAACCCGATGGTGGCGTTCATACAACAGGGGTCGCAGGTCAGTGGCATCATGATGCAAGCTGGCATGGGCGTCGGCAGCTTCAGCACGGCCATTGCGTCAATGCTGGGGCTGGTGAAGGTGTCGTCGAGCGCGGCGGCAGACGGTGCGCTGGCTGTCGCCAGTGCGCAGCAGGCGCAGATCGCATCTGCCGCACGCGCAGCGCAAGCCAGCATGGCCGCTGCTGAAACCGAAGTTGTTCTGGCCACTGCGAACGCTGAAGTGGCTATGACTGCGCAAGCATCTGCCGCAGCGCAAACCCGTCTGGCAGCAGCCAGCGCACGCCTTGCTGTCACGCAGACCGAAGCTGTCGTCAGTGCGCAAGTTCTGGCCGTTGCAGAAGCTGAAGTCGCTGTCGCTGCCACCGCAGCAGCGGCTGCCACGACCGTCGCGCTGGCACCGCTGGCGATCATTCTGGCTGGTGTCGCAGCGGCTGCGCTTGCTGTCTATGCGGCCTTTAAGCTGTTCCAGTCATCGGTCGCCAGCACTGGCGAAGTGCAGAAATATGCCGACAGCCTTGGCCTGACCAAGAAGGAAATGAAGGGGCTGAAGGATGTTCATGTCACCTTCGGCGACACACTTTCTGGCGTCTGGAAGACGATCAGCGATGGCCTTGGGCTGGAACAGGTCTGGAAGTCGATCAGCGACTTTGCGGTCAATGCGTTTAAGTTCATCCTTGATGCGGCCATGAAGGCCACGGCTGGCATCTATGCTGGCTTCTTGGGAACCTATGACGCGATCAAGATCGTCTGGAACAACCTGCCTGCCGTGCTGGGCGATGTGTTTGTGCAGATGGCGAACAAGTCGATCAGCGCAGTTGAAAGCCTGATCAATGCCGTGATCGGTGGCATCAATTTCGTGGCCGCTAAGGCAAACGGCATCATGCAAGAAATGGGCATCGCGTTCCAGTTTGCTGAAGTGCAGACCGTCAAGCTGAACCGACTGGCCAATGAAAACGCGGGCGCGGCTGCGCAGGTGACTGCGCAGGTCTTCGACGCCTATGCCAGCCGCTATCAGGAAGCCCTGTCTGGTATGGAAGCCATCGGCATTCAGATCAGGCAGAACATCCTTGACGCCACCAAGGCACGGCTTCTGGCGCAGGCAAACGAAATCAAGGACAAGCGCGGCGCAGGGCCAAAGCCCGGTCAAAGCGATGCAGCGAAGGAACTGGAACGCCAGACGAAGGCTGCAAATGACTTTATCGACGCCACCATCAAGCAGGCTCAAACGCTTGGCATGACCGCGATCCAGTTGAAGGAATATGAAATCAGGGCAGCGGCTGCGGCTGCACCGACCGAAGAACTGAAGAACCGGATCATCGAAGTCGGCGCTGCGCTGATTGAAGGCATGAAGGCGCAGAACCTGAATGACTTCATCAAGAATGTCATCGCGCCACTGGAATTTGAAAACAGCCTGCTGGACATGAATGCCCGGCAGCGTGCGGTCGCGACTGCTGAACGCGCCATGGAAACTGCGGAAATTGAGCGCGGGTCTGACGCATGGAACCGCCATCTGGCCGCAGTCAACGCTGCGCAGGATGGTGTGAAGACCTATCAAGACGCCTTCCTTGCCATGAAGGGCGACATTGACCTTGCGGGCGTCTTTGGTGATGCTGGCAAGGCCATGGGTGGCCTGTTGAATAGCTTCGACAAGCTGATCGAACGCCAAGAAGCCTATTCCAAGGCTGTGCTTGAAGCCAATGGCGACACCAAGAAGCTGCAAGCGATCCAAGCGCAGCAGACCCGCCTGCAACTGAACAACTATGGCAACATGGCTGGCGCGGCAAAGGGCTTCTTCAAGGAAGGCACCGCTGGCTATAAGGCGCTGGACACTGCCGAAAAGGTGTTCAGGGCTGCCGAACTGGCGCTGGCGATCAAGAATGCTGCCGTGAAGATGGGCCTGTTCGGTGCTGTCGCATCCACCAAGGTGGCGACAGATGGCGTCATGGCTGCCAGTGACACTTCGCGGTCGCTGGTGGAAATGGCCAACAGCGCCAAGACGACCGCAGTGAAGGGTGTTGAAGCAGTCATCAACGCGATCAGGTCGATGCCTTTCCCGCTGAACATCGCTGCTGGTGTGGCGACCGCTGCTGCCGTCGTGGCATTCGGTGGGGCCATCGCTGGCGCATTCAGCGGCGGTCAGAAGCAGGCACCGACGAACACCGGCACCGGCACGGTCTTCGGCGACAATGCCAAGCAGTCTGAAAGCATCCAGAAAAGCATCGAACTGCTGGCGCAGGTGGACACGCTGACCATGCGTTATTCGGCGCAGATGGCTGCCAGCCTGCGCAACATCGAAGGAAACATCGGTGGCCTGACGAACCTTGTGCTGCGCACGAACGGCATGGCTGGGTCAGCGGCAGGAATTCAGGAAGGCACGAAGGTCACTGGTGCGCTTGGCGTGCTGACCGGGGCCATGAACAAGGTGTCGAACGCACTGGGAAGCACCACCGGCAGTGGCATCGCTGCTGGCATCGGCTTTGCGATTGGTGGGCCTATCGGCGCGGCCATCGGCTTCATCGGTTCGAAACTGCTTGGCGCTGTCGGCAGCATCATCGGCAGCGTGGTCAAGGCACTGTTCGGCACCAAGACCAGCATCGTCGGTCAGGGCATCACTGGCGCATCGCAGTCGCTGGGCGGGATCGTGGACAACGGCTTCCAAGGCCAATACTACACGGACATTCAGAAGAAGAAGAAGTTCTTCGGCATCACGACCGGCACCAGCTATTCGACGCAGACCACGCCTGCCGATGCGGAACTGAACCGCCAGTTCAGCCTGATCTTCAAGGGCTTCTATGACGCGATCAGCGCGGCTGCCGTTCCGCTTGGCCTGTCGCTGACCGATGTTGAAAACCGCCTGAACGGCTTCGTGGTCAACATCGGCAAGATCGACCTGAAGGGTCTGACCGGCGATCAGATCAATGAAAAGCTGACCGCAGTCTTCGGCGCGGCAGCCGACAGCATTGCACGCGCAGCAATCCCCGGTCTGGATGTATTCCAGAAGGTCGGCGAAGGCTATTTCGAAACTGTCGTCAGGGTCGCCAGTGGCATCGAACAAGCTGGCGTGCTGTTGCAGCAGCTTGGCGTCACCTCCATCGCTTATACTGATATTCTAAACACGCAGGGCGATGTGGCGGCTGAAATTGTGCGCCAGTCGATCTTGGTGAACGAAGCCAGTCTTGGCGTGGCCGGTGGCTTCGCGGAAATTGTGCAGAACGCCAGCGGAAGTGCGCAGGAACTGGTCGATCTGGTCAAGCAGCTTCGTGAACTGCAAGGGATGCTTGTCGTCACCGGCAAGGCAGCCATCGACCTAACCACCTATATGATCCTTGGCGCTGGTGGCGCTGATGCGCTGGCGGCTGGCCTGCAAGCATTCTATGACAGCGTGCTGACTGACGCTGAACGAAGCAACATGGCGCTGACGAACCTTGCCAAGCAGTTCGGCAACCTTGGCCAAGCCTTCCCGACGACACTGGCTGGCTTCGCGGCCCTGATCGCATCCATCGACACCACGACATCGGCTGGCCAGCAGCTTTATGGGTCGCTGATCGCGCTGACGCCTGCCTTCGTCGATGTGATCGACGCGGCCAATGCGGCACGCGATGCGGCGGCGCAGGCTGAAACCAGTGCAATCGACAATCTGCGCAGCGCAGTGGATGGCCTGAACAGCGATGTGGCCAAGGCCGAAGCTGCGCTGGCGACCGCTGTCGCTGCTGCTGCCAAGAAGCAGCAGGATGCAGCCAAGGCCGTGCTTCAGACGCAACTGGACGGCCTGAAGGAGCAGCAGAAAGCTGCCACGGCTGCCGTCAACCAGTTCGACGCACTGGGCAAGTCGATGCGGTCGTTCAGCGACAACATCATGCCACTGACTGAAGGCGGCGCTGGACTGGCTGCACTTCAACAGCAATTCGCATCGGTGGCCACGCGGGCGCAGCTTGGTGACACGCAGGCCATGGGTGATCTGCCGGGCATCGGCAAGTCGCTGGTCGATGCGACCATGGCGAACGCTTCAGATCGCACTTCGATGATCATCGCGCTAGCTGCCATCAAGACGCAGACAGATGCAGCCATTGGAACTGCCGACCGTCAGAAGACCATCGCTGAACAGCAGCTTGAAGCCCTGAACACGCAGATCACTGGCGTGACCGATCAGATCGCGGCCATTGGTGCTACGACTGAAGCGGTGCTGTCGGTGGCTGATGCGCAGGCGGCACTTGATGCAGCACGCGCTGCCCGCGAAAATGCCCTGATGGAAATCAACCGGGCTGGTTTTGCCGGTCTGCTGGATGTTGGCACGCAGAGCAATGCGCAACTGGTCACGATTGCCATCGCAGCCATCAAGCAGGCGCAGGCGCAGCAAGTCGCAGCCGATGCAGCTTCTGCTGCCGCTGTCGTGGCCGCACAACAGGCGGCTGCTGATGCGGCGGCTGCTGCTGCCGCTGCTGCCGCGCAGGCTGCCGCAGAAGCTGCGGCTGCCGCTGCTGCCGCTGCTGCTGCTGCCGCGACAGCGGCAACGGTGGACTATGCCAACATTGCAGCATGGATGAAGGCCAATGGCTACAGCATCCCCGGCTTTGCTTCTGGCGGCGACTTCGGTGGCGGTCTTCGGATCGTCGGCGAGAACGGGCCAGAATTGCAGGCCACTGGGCCATCGCGCATTTACAACGCCAATCAGACCGCTGCCATGCTGCAAGGCGGTGAAACCGCTGACGAAATCAAGTCACTGCGCAGTGAACTGAAATATGCTATGTTCACGATTGCAAAGAACACCGGCAAGACCGCTGATCAGCTTGGCCGCTGGGATGGTGACGGACTGCCTGAAACTAGGACTGTCGCTGCATGAGGATCATCACGCCAATCAATGTGACCGGGCCGACCACGTTCACGCGGGCTGGAACGGCCACCTATACGACAAAGGCCGGGCTGCTGGCCACGGCTGCGGCTGGTGAACTGCGGCCCTATTATCTGGCGACTGAAACGCATTTGATGGGTGTCTTGATCGAAGCGGCAGGCACGAACCTTGCCCTGCAATCAGAAGACTTCACCAGTGCAAGCTGGGCGAAAACCAACGTCACACCAACTGCCAACACAACCACCGATCCAAAAGGCACCACCACCGCTGACACGCTAAATGCGACCGTGGCCGATGGTGTCGCATCACAGACGATCACATTCACCGGAAACGCAGACAAGGCAATTTCGATCTGGCTTGATGCAGGAACGGCTGCCGCCACGCATATCATCCTGCAAGACACCACCGCCAGTGCAGTGCGTCTGCGGGCGAATGTGGCATGGGCGGCAGGCGTTCCAACGGTGACAATGGTCACTGGCACCATGGTGCTGCTGGAAACCTTTGCCAGCGGCCTTTATCGCTTGCAGATGACCGCCACTGGCGTGATCGCAGCCAACACGAATTCACTGCGCATCTATCCAGCCGGGCTTGGCACTGCTGCCACCGGCACCGTGATCGCATGGGGTGCGCAGGCTGAAAACGTCAGCAAGCCCACCAGCTACATTGCCACCACGACGGCTGCTGCATCCCGCGTGGCTGACGCAATGACCGGCACCGGGCTGGCCTTTTCAAATGTGCCTGAAACTGATTATCCGCAATGGTCGGCTGGCACCTATACGCTGGGAACGCGCAGGCTTTACCTGCTGAAAGTCTATGAAGTGATCGTCGCCAGCACGACCGACAACCCGGCGACTGGCGCAGCACTTGCAACGCCTTCATGGCTGCTGATCGGCAGCGAGAACCGTTATAAGATGTTTGACCAGACCATCAGCACGCAGACTGCGCAGGCGACCAGCATCGAAGCTGCGGTCACGCCGGGTGGGATCGTCAATGCGGTGGCCTTCTTCGGCTTGTCTGGAAATAAGGTGACGGTCACAGTCGATGACCTGTCTGAAGGCATTGTCTATGACACGACAAAATCGCTTCAGGATTACACTTCGATCATCGACTGGTATGCTTATTTCTTTGACGACATCGTGCAGCGCAGTGACATCGTGTTTCTTGACCTGCCAAGCTACGGCAGCGCCACGCTGGGCTTCACTATTGAAGGCGTGGCCGCAGAATGCGGTGAAGTTGTCTTCGGTCGCCAGAAAATCCTTGGCGTCAGCAACTATGGCACCAGCATCAGCATTCAGGACTATTCGATCAAGTCGCGTGATGCCTTTGGCAACACGATCATCACACAGCGAGCCTTCAGCAAGCGGGCCGACTATGATGTGACCGTCGAAACCGCTGCCGTTTCCGCTGTCCAGCAGGCGCTGGCAGCAATCCGCACCACGCCGACCGTGTTCGTCGGCGAAGAAGCAAAGGCTGAAACTATCGTTTATGGCTTCTATCGAGCCTTCAATATAGTATTGGCAAACCCATCGGTGTCTGACTGCACCGTCGAAGTGGAAGGACTTGTTTAATGCCAGCACCAACAATCACAGCATTGCCGACGCCACCGTCGCGATCTGACGATCCAGAAACCTTTGCCACCAAGGCTGATGCCTTCTTGGGTGCCTTCCCGCTGTTCCGCACTGAAGCGAACGCGCAGGCTTCCTACAATGACGGTGTGGCCACGGCAGTGACCACCAGCCAGACGGCTGCGGCTACCAGTGCCACCAACGCAGCCAGCAGCGCCACGGCAGCCGCAGGCAGCGCCACGACAGCATCTGGACACGCCAGCACGGCCAGCACGCAGGCCACGAACGCTGCGGCCAGCGCAACCGCTGCCGCTGCCAGTTATGACAGCTTTGATGACCGCTATCTGGGGCCGAAAGCAACCAACCCGACGCTAGACAATGACGGCAACGCGCTGCTGACTGGTGCGCTTTACTGGAACACTGCTGTTCCTGAAATGCGGGTCTATACTGGCACCGTCTGGCAAACCACCTATGCGCCGGTTTCTGGCTATGCGCCGCTGGCCGATCCAGCCTTCACCGGCACGCCAACAGCGCCGACCGCGACAGTCGATGCGAACACCACGCAGATCGCGACCACGGCATATGTGATCGGGCAGGCCAACAGCACCGCTGGCACCATCGCCATGAACGGCACGCAGGCGGCTGGCACTTCGGTCAAGTTCGCACGCGCTGATCACGTTCACCCATCTGACACCAGCCGCGCACCGCTGGCATCGCCGACCTTCACTGGCGTTCCTGCGGCACCGACCGCAGCGGTGGACACGAACACGACACAACTGGCCACCACGGCCTATGTGATTGCGCAGGGCTATCTGAAGTCGGCGACTGCTAACACGACCTATGCGCCACTGGCTTCACCGGGGCTGACCGGCACACCAACATCAACCACGGCTGCCGCTGATACAAACACCACGCAGATTGCGACCACGGCCTATGTGATTGCGCAGGCATCGGCTGTCACGCCTGCCGCACTTGGCACGGCTGCGGTCGGCACTTCGCTGCGCTATGCCCGCGCAGATCACGTTCACCTGCTGCCGACACTGGCCACGCTGGGCGCTGCCGCTTCTGGCGCGAACACCGACATCACTTCGCTGGCGCAAAGCGCAGCCATCGCGGTCAGTGGCACCATCGGCATCAACAGCATCGGTTATCGTGGCGTGCCGCAGAATTCACAATCGGCAGCTTACACGCTGGCGCTGGTGGACAGTGGCAAGCACGTTCTGAACACGACTGGCGGCTTTATCATTCCAGCGAATGCCACAATCGCATTCCCCATCGGGGCGGCGGTGTCGATCTATAACAACAGTGACACGGCACAGGCGGTCAATATCGTGTCTGGTTCGACTGACATCCTGCGCACACCGAACACCGCTGGCAACGTGGTGACGCAGGCCAGCTTCACGGCGACCTTCAGCGGCACCGTGATGTCGGTCAGCGCGATGACATCTGGAACGCTTGCAGTTGGCCAATCTGTTTCAACGGCTGGCGGCACATTTACGATCAGCACACTGGGAACAGGCACAGGTGGCACTGGCACCTATAACATGAGCGGCAGCTATACGAACGCCACAGCTACCAGCTACACGGCCACAAGGGTGATCCCTGCGACCGTGACTGGTCAGGTGGCGGTGGTCACTGGTTCGATTGCCACAACATCATTGAACGTCACAGCAGTGACCAGTGGCACCATTTCGCCGGGTCAGACCATCAGCGGCACTGGCGTCACGGCTGGAACGAAAATTCTAGGCCAAGTCAGCGGCACCGCTGGCGGCATTGGCATCTATACGGTCAGCGTTTCACAGACTGTGGCCAGCACGACGGTGACTGCCGCCATCGCCACAAAGTCACTGGC
The DNA here is from genome assembly GCA_009923375.1 of Actinomycetota bacterium. Taxonomy (GTDB): domain Bacteria; phylum Actinomycetota; class Actinomycetes; order S36-B12; family UBA5976; genus RFTO01. The sequence continues at coordinate 15,688 of RFTO01000003.1, forward strand.
TGCACGCGCACTGGCAACCTTCTTGAAGGTGGCGGCGACTGAATGGATTTATATCGGCGGGCTGTCCTGATGTCTGGCATTCAGCAAATGCTGCTTGGCGGCGGCGGTGATAGTGAAATCGTGACCGTGGCGACATGGAACATCGGTGGATATGGAAACTATTATGGCTTCAATCAGGGGCTTGGCAACGGCAGTTCAAATGATGGTTTCTTCACACCGCTTGGTGGCGCACCAATCACCATGCTTTTTAATGGTGGGCTTGGAACCTATGCTGTCAATTTTCAGGTGACTGGCGAATTTGCAAACGCTGGCTTTGAAAGTATGACCATTACAAATGCGGCTGGTGGCGTGACCACGTTATATCGAAATGATGCAACATATTCATCTGGTTCTGGGTCAACAGCATGGCAGTGGGTCAGCCCATTAAATGCAGAATTTGGCGCTGCCGGAACTATCGCAACTGTCGTCTTTAGCTAAGGGAACCGCTATGCAATTTCTTCAATATGAGCCAGCGGGCGCTAATGGCCAGCGCACGAACAAGGCGCAATATCGCGGGATGCGCTATGAAATCCCCGGCATCTTCTTACCAGATGGCACATTGGATCAAGATGCCAATCTAGGCAATTTATTCGACCGTGTGGCCGGAACCTATGCGCAAACACAGCGCATGAGCATCGTCGGCCCAATCTATCAGCGCAACAGCGGTCTTCAGGATCAGGTGTTTGTTGATGGCCAGATCGTGCGCGAAGATGCCAGCCTGTTCTATCCGCAGGCGCAGGACTATCTAGCCACGCTGGTCGATGCCTTTCCGAACAGCTTTGTCGATTATGATGGCAGCGTGTTCAACGTGCTGGGCGCATACGACGCCTATCGCGAACCGTATCAGAACCCGTCAATCAGTTGGTATCAGTTCACGCTGCCGCCTGCCGCAGTGATCGAACGCTATCAGATCGCCGATGATCTGGCTGCCTATGGCACCAAGGTGCTGCCTTGGTTCGGCCTGAAGCATGATCTAGTCACAAAAGCAATCTTGATGAAGCTGGTGGTGCAGGATGTGGCTTTTGCCAAGCCAGACCTGCCAGCCGGTGATCGCTTCTATGCCGTGACCTATGATGAAGCTGGAGCAATCAATCCGCTGGTCGATGCCTACATCATCACGACCGCCGACTTCATGCGCGACTATTGCGACCGGCACGGCCTGCTGTTCCCGGTCAATGATGCCATGGCTGAAATGATCACCATGTGGGGCGTGGTCTTTAATGCCGACACTTTGGCCCTGACGACGGTAAAGGCTTATTATGAATATGGTGAAACGCCTACCTTCTGAAGACATGGAAGCAATCGACGCACGCTTCTGGGCGCAGGTCGAAACTGAACGTCAAGCCCGGCAACATTTCCAGCGTGAAATGCGGCCAAAATTGAGTTATAACGCCACAAAGTATCAATCACCAAAGGGATCACCGCCATGAAAGAACCGACGAAAGCCAAGGCGACCAGCATCAAGGTCAACTATATCAAGTTCAATAATGGTGAAACGGTGCGCTGCGCTGCCACTTCTGGCGTGGCAACTGAACCGGCACTTAACACCAAGCTGGTCAAGCAGGCGCGTCATGGCGTGACCTTTGTCGCTAATGGCCCGGTTCGGATCGTGGCGCAGGGCGAAGGTGTCAAGCAGGTCAATGCCCTGTCTGGCCCATCTGACTATTTCATGTCGGTCGGCGATCACAACGTCGATGGTGTTGAAGTGCTGACGCCTGCGGCTTCGCACACAATCACCGGGACTGCCGATCTTGTCATCTGCGAAATTGAAGACGAGCGGTGCGACAAGTTCCAAGTGTTCACCGGCCCGGCTGCCGTCAGCGGTGCAGCGTTCATTCACTATGCGGTCGGTTCGCGCCAACTGATGACCATCGAAAACAGCGATGGTTCAACCTTTTTTGTTGATGCCGGTGAAACTGCCGTCGTCGGCTTTGCAGCCTGAAAGTGAAGTGGGCCATGGATGGAACGACTGTTGCGGCTTTGATTGCCTTCCTTGGCTTGGCCGGGTCTGGCATTGCTGTTTGGGTGTCGCTGCGTGAACGGCTGGTTCGCGCTGAAACCAAGATCGAAGGGCTGGAAGCGCAGCACAAGGATCACAAGTCAGATGTGCAGCTTCTTCGCGAGTGGCTGGAAGGTCAGTTCGCAGAACTGCGCAAGGGGCTTGATCGAAAGGCAGACCGCTGATGACTGAACCTGCATGGCTGATCATCGCCAGATCGCACATTGGCCTGAAGGAAATTCCCGGCCCGACGCATAGCAACGTCATCACCGGCTGGCTGTCAAAGCTGGGCGCATGGTGGCGTGAAGACGAAACGCCATGGTGCGGAACCTTTGTGGCGCATTGTATGCAGGCCGCTGGTCTGCCCTATCCGAAGGACTGGTTCAGGGCAAAGGCATGGGCCGACTATGGGGCGCTGCTGCGGCCTGAACGACTGGCACCGGGCGCACTGCTGATCTTTGATCGCAAGACCGCCAGTGGCCGTTCAGTCGGGGGCCATATCGGCTTCTATGTTGGCGAAGACAAGTTCTGCTATCATGTGCTGGGCGGCAATCAATCTGACAGTGTTTCAATCGCACGCATTGTCAAAAGTCGCTGCATCGCAACACGCTGGCCGAAGGATGTGCCGGTCGGCGCTGGCCCTGTTACCGTCGCCAGCAATGGCGGCACCATTTCCACCAACGAAGCATGAGGAACAAGACCATGGTCAAGTGGATCATCGAACGACTGAAAGAACCTTCGACTTTTGCAGGTCTGGCGGGCCTTGCCGGTGCCTATGGCATCGCGCAGCCGCTATATCAGGCCAGTGTGGCCGTCATCATGGCTGTCGCCGGTCTGGCGGCTGTCCTGATGGCTGACAAGCCCAAAGCCTGATGATCAAGCTGCTGGCGGCGCTGTTTGTGTTTCTAGGCAGGCTTCTGGGCCTGTTGAAAGAACGCAAGTTGGAAGAACAGGGTCGCCAGCAGGCCATCAAGGAACAAGAAAATGAAATCACAAGGCAAGTCGAACTGGCGGAATATGTCGATCTGCATCCTGATCATGATCGGGATGAACGGCTGCGCAACCGTTTCGACCGTTCCCGTTCCGGTGAATAGCTACTGCCTTGTGGCCAAGCCCATCAGCTACGACAGCAAGACTGACAGTTCTGCGACCGTGGCCGCTATTGAGAAGCACAATTCAATTTGGATGTGCATCTGCGAAAAGGACTGTCCAGCCAAGTCAGGATCATGAATGTTCAAGTTCGACCCGGCCTTGCTGCCGTTTTGCACCGACCGGCAGCGTGAACTGCTGGAAACATGGGATCGACTAGGAAGCCTTGCTGAAGCGGCCCGCACACTGGGCTGCGACAAAAAGAACTTTGATCTTGCCATCAAGGCCGTCGTGAAGAAGGCCGTGCTTCAGGGCTATTCGCCAGATCATGACATGATCAGGACGGTGCCTGATGGCTTCATGGTCAAGGGCGTGTCTAGCTATTACAAGGCTACGCCAGACGGCCCGGCGCAATGGGTCAAGAGCAGCGCCACGCAGCAGGCGATCATCGACGCGCTGCGCGATGTTGTCGAAGCCTTGAAGCAAGACATCCCGTTCGCGACCGCCATCACACCGCCAGATCATGTCGATGCCGATCTTTGCAACCTTTACACGTTCACCGATTACCATCTGGGAATGCTGGCGTGGAACGAAGAAGGCGGTGCCGACTGGGACATCAAGATCGCCGAGGACATCTTGATCAGCGTCATGGCCCGCATGATCGACCAGTCACCGAACGCTGAAGGCGCGATCATCAACATTCAGGGCGACTTCCTGCACACCGATGGCAAAACACCAGTCACGCCAACCAGCAAGCACGTTCTTGATGCCGACAGCCGGTTCCCGAAAGGGTGATCAGGCAGATGGTCGCAATGGCGCTGGCAAAGCATGAGACAGTTCATCTGGTGATCGCCGAAGGCAATCACGATGAAGAAAGCGCAGGGTGGCTGGCTGACCTGTTTGCGGTTCACTATGAACAGGACGACCGGATCACGGTCAACAACGCTTCGCTGCCGTTCTATGTCGTCGAATGGGGCCAGACCATGATCGGCATCCATCATGGCCACAAGGTTAAGAACGAAAACCTGCCACTGCTATTCGCCGCGCAATATGCGGCGATCTGGGGCCGCACAATCCGCAGGGAAATCCACTGCGGCCACCGGCACCACCGTGATGAAAAGGAATATAACGGTGTCACCGTCATTCAGCATCCAACGCTATCGGCCCGCGATGCCTATGCCGCACGCGGTGGCTGGATCGCTGACCGGGCTGCATGGTCGGTGACATATCACAAGCTGTTCGGGGCTGTTGGCCGTGTTATGGTGACGCCTGAAATGTGCGCAAAGCTAAACTGAAGGGACGATCAAGATGCCACTGAAAAAAGGCTATAGCCAAAAGACCATCAGCGCCAACATCAGCCGCGAAGTGAAGCGCGGACACCCACAGAAGCAGGCCGTCGCCATTGCCCTGTCGGTGGCCAGCGATGCCAAGAAGAAGGCTGGCAAAGCCAAGAAACGCTGATTTGGGCGTCTGCCACTAAAGGCGGCTATTTAGTGGCAGCGGCCTTGCGCTTGGCGCGGGCCAGCATTCGCTGACCGAAGAAGATGACCTTTTCGGCATCATAGACTTCGGTGGTGCCGGGCTTGCCGTGGCCCTGCCGACCGGCTGCAATGCGCCAAGTGGCCTTGAAGGCATTGGCGACATCGAATTCCATCGACAGGGCTTCAATGATGTCATTGCATTCGGCCATATATGGCTGACCGCCAGATGTCGGGTCTTCGACCTGCACCTTGTAATAGTCAGATGATCCGCCAGTCAGTTTTGTCATTGCCTGAAGCCTTTGCGTTTTGGGTCGATCTGCGGCTTGCTGGCGCACGTTTGGCGCAGACACGACAGAACACCGTTCAACGGAATGGTGGCCTTGCAGTGGTCACACCAGATTGCTTTAGCGTTCATTGGCGTGCAACCTTCTGCTGTTGCTGGCCCGAAAGAAGTTCAAGCATCCCATAGGACGCAGCTTCCCGTTCCAGATGGGCAAGGCGAGTGCGGGCGCGTTCCAACTGTTCAGGAAGGACGCGCTGGCGGTATAGGATGCGGTCGATGCGATCAACGGCCACGGCTGATGATCCTGAAGGCTTTGCGAAGGTCGCGCTGGATCGACCAGACGCAGGCGATGCCGATGGCGGCAAAAACGACTTCGATGATGATGTGAATGATGTGCATGATGGTGTTCCTTGTAATGATGGGCGGGCCGCAAAGCCCGCCCTGATGGTTTCAAGCAAAATGATAATCGCAGACTTGATCGAACGGAACCGCTTCGCCAGCTTCGCGGGCTGCATGACGTTCGCGGGCCTGAAAATAACCGACATCATCCAGACCCTGATAGGCAGCCGAACCATAGGCAGGATCAATTTCGTTCCAATGACCAAAATCCAGATCGCGACCGGCAGCGACGGCAGCTTGAATGCGAACTAATAAGCGACCGGCTTCAGCTTCGCGATCCATAAAATAACGATCATGAGCAAAGCGGCGACCCGTCGCATCTTCAGCGACGACATAAATGGCGCGACCGTAAACGACCGAACCATCTTCATCGCGACCAAGATCGACCAGATCATCGCGAAGACCAAAAGAAAGTGCCATGTTTTTGTTCCTTGTGTGTGTGCTGCACCGTGTGTGCTTGCACACATTAGGGCGCTGCGCCCTATCTGTCAACAGGCATCAGAACGGAACAAACAGTTCCCAATGATCGCAGCCATCCTTCCACGCTTCGACCGGGATCGGCTGCTGCCATTGTTTGCAGAAGCCACCGTCGAAGTGGTCGCATTCGATGCAGCGCGGTTCGTCCAGCTTCTGCCCTGTCATGGTGGCCGCTGACTGGATGATGTCGCGAAGGTGCTGTCTGGTGAAAATTCTCATGTCAAAAGTTCCTTGTGATCACGCGATGGAACTTGCCTTCGCGCTTATAGGTGATGGTGGATGGTGGCCTGCCTTCGTTCATCGCGTCGGCGATGGCTTCAAGGTCGTCATCTGGCGACAAGACGATGCCAGAACGCTGCGCGAGTGTGAAGACCAATGATCTGTTGCGCTGGCCAAACTGGCCTTCGTGCTTGACCGGCAGATATTCGGTCACGCTGTCAGCAAACCCGCCATAGTAAGTGATGGCCAGCATTTCATTGCCACTGGTTCGGCCAACGTGCTTTCGCCAACGCCAGTCAGTGACCACCATTTCCAGCGGCGCGATGCCCATGATGTCATCATGGTGAAGCTGAACGATCTTTTCCTTGGCTTCGAATTCGAATTCATGGCCGCAGACTGGGCAGGTCTTGGCGGCTGCCGCGACAATTTCTTCGCAGGTCGGGCAGTCTTTCGTCGGCGCATCGCCTTTGCCGGGCTTGCCGGGTGGTTCGATGGCCGTGATCGGGCCGTGGCGCTTCACATTGCCAGCGAAATCGAGAACAAGGCAGTGGTCGGTGTGCGACTTCAGGCGCATTCCACGACCGGCCATTTGAAGATAAAGGCCGGGCGACATAGTGGGCCGCGCCATGATGATGCAGTCGGTGTCTGGTGCATCGAAGCCAGTGGTCAGCACGTTCGCGTTCGTCAGCGCACGCAGCTTGCCAGCCTTAAAGGCGTCAATGATCCGGCTGCGATCTGACTTGGTGGTCTTGCCGGTCACGCACGCAGCCTGCACACCCTGCCGGTTCAATTCTTCGGCCATGTGTTCAGCGTGATCGACGCCAGTGCAGAAGAACAGCATCGACCGGCAATGCCCGGCCCTGCGCATGGTTTCGCTGACGATGGCTTCGGTCGTGGCCTGATTATCGACCGCAGCTTCAAGCGCACCGGCAATGAATTCACCGCCACGCTTGGCGACCGCTGAAACGTCGATCTGTTCGTCAGTCAGCTTCGACCGCAGCGGTGCCAGATAGCCACCGAAGATCAATTCTTCGATGGTCACTGGTTCGATCAGGGCATCGAACAGTGTGTCTTCGCCTTCATGGATCATGCCATGCCCAAGGCGATAGGGCGAAGCTGTCAGGCCGATGATCCGCAGGGCTGGATTGATCGCCAGCAGGTCACGCAGAAAGGTGCGATATTGACCGGCATCGTGATGGGCAATCAGGTGGCATTCATCGACGATGATGATGTCGATGTGGCCCATCTTTTCAGCGTGCCGCCAGATCGACTGAATGCTGGCAAAGGTAATCGGTTCATCGACCTGCTTCTTGCCGATGCCTGCTGAATAAATGCCAAGCGGTGCATCGGGCCATAGGCCGACCATCTTTTCGGCATTCTGAAGGATCAGTTCCTTGACATGGGTCAGCATCACCACGCGGGTCGATGGCCACTGCGTCAGTGCATCACGCACCAGCGCAGCGTTCACCAGCGACTTGCCAGCGCCGGTCGGCAGCACAAGGCAAGGATTGCCGACATCATTGTCGGTGAACCAGTCATAGATCGCATCAATCGACCGCTGCTGATATTCGCGAAGCTGCACCTTCAGCCGACCACTTCTGCGCCGGGGAACACGCGGCGCACTTCGTCGATCATGGGATGGCCGGTGCAGGCCGATGGATTGGCAACAATTTCACGCGACTTGAAGCCTTCTGGCTTGCTGGTGTTCAGCACCGGCTTGCCGTCAATGATCCATGTCGCGGTCAGGCCGTCTTCGCTGGGCTGCATCTGCCATGGCACCATGTCGGGATGAAGGATGTGATCGTCACAGCCTGCGATCTGGGCTTCGACATCAGGGATCGGTGCATCCCACCGGGCGCAGTGCCATGTTCCTTCTGGCTTGGCGGTGACATGGGCGCAGGTGCGGCAGTTCGTTTCTTTGGTGGGCTGCTTTTCGTGGCAGAAGCTATGCGCGGCACACCACTTGCACTGATACCATGTTGGATCACCGCTGATCGGTTCAGGGATGCGTTCGCTGGTCGTGATCCGGTGAGCCTTGGCGACCAGAGCCAGCGCGAAGTCTTTGTCCAGCCTGACACGTTCAACATGAAGCTGGTCGTCATCCTTGCAGACGGCAAAATAAAGGGCGCGGTCGATGTTCCGCTTCAGCATATAGACCTGCATCTGGGCATAGTGCATCGGCTTCGATGCCTGCACACCTTGCGCCACCAGTTCCTTGAACGACTTCAGGGCGTGGGTCTTAATTTCCAGAACGTGCATCTTGTTCGGGGCTTCAGGCACGCCGGTCACGATGCCGTCGAGCGATCCGCCGAAATGACCGTCGCTGATCGTGAACTGGCGGCGGGTCTTCTGATCGTATTCATAGACGGTTAGGCCAGCAGCACGCAGATCAGACACGACCTGAAATTCTTCAAGCTGGCCGCGACGGAACAGCCGCAGCACGCGACCGGGAAACGGTTCGAACACTGCCCATCTGAACGACAGCCACAGCCAGCGGTCACAGTCGTGGCCAATCAGCGACCCGCCAAGGTGCGGTCGTGGCTGTTGCTTGACGGCTGCTAATGCGTCGAAAATCCGCTTCGGGATCGTGTCAGTCGGTGGCGGGATCGCGACCATGTTCAATTTCCTTTGTCGATGATGGCTGCCCGCTTGATCTGGGCAACGATGTTTTTGGTGGCGTGGCCACCGTGACCTTCAGCAATGCGGCCTTTAGGGCAGATGCCGACGAAGCGGCCATTTAGGCGCAGCTTCAGGTGGCGACCGCCCACTTCAACAGACCAAGGCAGGCCAGTGGCCTTCATGGCCTTTTCGATGTCTGGGTGAATTCGCATTCCACATCCTTTGCGAATAGGTGCAGCGACCGGGCCATCCAACCCGGTCGCCACTGGTGGTCAGATCAACGCTTGGCCCATGGTGGTGCTGCACCAGCCGCTGCGGCTGGCTTGGGGGCGCTGCTGGCCTGCGTCAAAGGCATTGGCGGCGCACTGCCGTTGACTGCCTTAAACGCCTTCACTTCGTTCGACTTGCCATATTGAGGATCATCCTTGACCGACAGCTTGATCGTCATGCTGCCGCCGATCAGTTGATCGGTGTCGTTCAAGGTCGGCACACCGATGGCCCGCAGGATGTCACCAAGCTGCTGCCGACCAATTTCTTCAGCCTTCTGGCTGGAATTGCGCACGTTGATGTTCGAAAACACAACGCGACCGGCATGGCTGGGGCCAGTGATCGACAGTTGCAGTTTGATGTATTGGCCATTGCCAGCCTTGGTGCTGCACAGTTCTGCGGTGCGAATACTGCTGGTATATTCGCCAGCAGGCAGAACGTCGAAGCTGTTGTCGCCGACAGGAAGGTCGGCTGCGCTGATTGTTTCGCCAAGAAATGCCATGTTTTTGTTCCTTTAATGGATAAGAAGTTCAATGGACACCGACGACCGGCTGGCCGTGGTGGTGATCGCACCGGCCAGCGCCGATGTGATCGAAGGTGCTGCGTCTTTCCAAGCTGTCAAAGCCAGTTCCGGCTTCCACCGGAACAAGCCCTGAAGCACTTCATTGCCGATGCCCGCATCAAGGGCCAGCGATTGCAGTTTGTCGCTGTCAACCTTGCGGGTGAAGCGGTTCGTGACCTTGATGATGAAGCCTTCACGCTTCACCGTCTTGGTGCCTTCTTCGGTCGCCTTGATGCGCAGGAAGGCGATCAGTTCGTCTTCGATCTTGCGGCGATCCGCGACGATCTTGGCTTCGGCATCTTTGACCTTGATCCAAGCAGCCGACAGTTCGGCGATGTCATTGCCCGGCATCATACGTCACCGCCCATCTTTTCGACTGTCTCTTATACACATCT
>RFTO01000003.1:25544-30810 GCA_009923375.1 Actinomycetota bacterium
CCTGCCACAAGCCATCACCTTCGGCCATGATGGCACGCTGGTGGCCACCGTCAGCATCGCGTTCGATGCGCAGGGCGAACACTTCGTCGAAGAAATATGGCAACTGTTGGGCCAGCTTGTTGCCCGGCATCGAAGGCGCATAAAGGATGCGGCCCTGTTCGTCGGTGGCCTTTTCGACCTTGGCGGTGAACAGGACATGACGACCGGGCAGATCGCGGAACGCACGAACAATGTCAGTGACCTGTTCCTGCATTGCGCCATAGGCCGCACGCGGGTCTTTGGTCGCCTTCTTTTCGGCATTCAGCACGACTTCGGCAATTTCGCTAATGCTGTCGAGCGCCACCGACTTAAACTGCTGGGCTTCAGCCGAACCAGTCAGCCACGCATAGGCTTCTTGCAGGGTGGCCAGATCGGCAATTTCGATGAAGGGCAGATCATGCCCGGCAATCGACAGAAGGCCACCTTCAGCCGACAGGATCACCGGGCTTGGCAGCGTCGGGATCAGTGATGTTTTACCAGCGCCAGCTTGCCCATAAACGAGCATCTTGACGCCATTGGCCGACCCGCCAAGGGTCGATTTAAGGCTTATCGCCATGTGTGTTTCATCCTTCTTTTAAGGCTGCGGTCGGGAAATCCGGTGGCAGCGCAGTCGAAGCATAGGCTTGCGCTGCAAACATTGTCAACCTATGCTGCAAACATCTTAACCACCGAACTACATAAAAGGACAGATCAGGATGATGAACATGGACGAAATCAGGGCGGCGCTGGCCGACCGCAACCTGCGTGAAGTGTCGCGCCGATCCGGTGTGTCCTATCGCACGCTTTGGTCGATGGCCCGCGAAAAGACGGTGCCGAACTATGTCACGGTCAAGGCCGTGTCAGATTATCTGTCGGCAGATCGCGTGCGGGTGCCAGCATGAGCGATGGCAACATCTTCAATCTGCTTGGCACGGCATTTGATCCGTCGCAGCACCAGCCGCACACTGAACCGCCTGAAGCACAGCTTCGCGATGCGATGATGCGGGCTGGCGTCAGGCCACCGAAGGAACTGGTGTTCGATGGTGCGCTGCACCGCTTTGCCACCGGCAAGAAGGCTGGCGATCTGTCGGGCTGGTATATTGCGCACGATGACAAGCTGCCCGCTGGCTGCTTTGGCGACTGGCGCGAAGGTGTGACCGTCAACTGGCGTGCTGACATCGGTCGCGAACTGACCATCGCCGAACAGATGGCGCACACGCGCAGGGTCGCCGACATGAAGGCGCAGCGCGAACGCGAACTGATGGAGCGCAGGGAAACGGCAGCCGACAAGGCAGCCGATGTCTGGGAAGCTGCGGCGCAAGCCAGCGATGATCACCCATATCTGGCCCGCAAGGGTGTCATGGCGCACGGCCTGCGGGTCGCTGGCGATGGCCGTCTGATCGCGCCGGTCTTCATCGGCGGCGAACTGACCAGCCTGCAATATATTGCTGGCGATGGTTCGAAGCTGTTCCTGAAGGGTGGGGCCATCGCTGGCGGCTGCTGGCTGATTGGCGAAACGCAAGGCGCTGGAACCGTCTATGTCTGCGAAGGTGTGGCGACAGGCTTCACACTGCACGAAGTCACCGGCTGCCCGGTGGCAATCACGTTCAGCGCGGGCAACATGGCACCGGCTGGCCGGGCGATCCGCGAACGCCTTGGCATGGCCGTCAGCATGGTGGTCGTGGCTGACAACGATGAACCAGACAGCAAAGGCGTTCAGCGCGGTCAGGTCGAAGGCGCAAAGGCCGCTGAAGCGGTCGGTGGTCGTCTAGTCGTGTCGCCGGTCGAAGGCACAGATGTGAACGACTTCGTGCAAGGCGGCGGCGATCTGCTGGCGCTGTTGGCACCGCAGGTGCAGACCGAAGGCTGGCTGATCAACAGCGATGACTTCGCATCAGTGCCGCAGGCGATCCTATGGTCGATCAAGGGCTGGCTGCCGCAGGATGCGCTGATCATGGTTCACGGCCCATCTGGGTCTGGCAAGACGTTCGTCGTGCTGGACATGGTGCTGCACGCTGCCGCTGGGCTGCCGCATTGGTGTGGCTTTAAGGTCAATCCCGGCCCGGTCGTCTATCTGGCCGGTGAAGGCCATCAGGGGCTTCGCGCACGCATCGCGGCTTGGAAGCGGCACAATCAAGTCGCAAACATCAAGAACGCTTGGGTGTCACGCACCGGCTGCGATCTGAACACGCCTGACGGCTACCAGTTGGCGCTGGAAGCGATCAGGGCGCTGCCAGTCATCCCCGCAACCTTGGTGGTGGACACACTGCACCGCTTCCTGAAGGGCGATGAAAACAGTGCGCAGGATGCGAAGACCATGATCGACGCCTGCACCGCCCTGTCGCGGGAATTCGGCTGCACGGTGATCTTGGTGCATCACACCGGGGTCAATGAAGATGCGCAGCACCGGGCGCGTGGTTCGTCAGCTTGGCGCGGTGCGCTGGATGTCGAACTGTCTATCGTGCCGGGCAAGGAAGCTGGCGATCCGCTGACCATCATTCAGCGCAAGCAGAAGGATGCCGAACTGCTTGAACCGATGTTCATGCGCTTGACCAAGGTCGATCTGGATTGGATCGACGAAGATGGTGATCGGGTGTCGTCAGTGGTGGCCACGCTGGTCGATGCCGATGATGTCGAGCGGCAGACGCAGCGCGAAGGCAAGCTGGAAGGCAAGTCGCGCAAGCTGTTCGAAGATGCCTTCATGGCGGTCGGCAGGCTGTCCAATGGTGTGCCTTTTGTGTCGGCAGCAGCATGGAACGAATGGACGAAGACGCAGCCTTGGGACAATGACGGCAAGCGCAGGCGGGTGCTGTCGGAGGCTAAAAAACTGCTGATCGACAGCGGCTATCTGGGCGCGAACAAGTCGATGGATATATCGTCAAAAACGACATCGCGGCGCAGTCTTTGTCGCTATGCAAGCGCAACACCTAAAAAGGCACTGTTCGGGCTGTTCGGATTTACCTGTTTCGAACAATCCGAACAGAAAAACATAAGGAAAATCAATGACTTGCGAATGTGTTCGGCTTGCTGTTCGGATTAGTGGGGGCGAAAGTCTGTCCTGTTCGGATTGTTCGCGCTTTCCTTTAGGAAAGCGAACAACCGAACAGACAAGCGCGGTCAATTTCTGGACACCTGAACAGGGTGTCAAATTGAGGCTGCCTTATCCAGTTTCAGCAAACCGATATTGGCGGCACTTTCGTGGCCGGGTGGTTCGGTCGGCAGCGGCGAACGCCTACCGGGCGCAGATCGTCCAGATCGCGATGAAGGCTGGCGTGCTGATGTTCGATGGTTCAGTCAGCCTTGGCATTCACCTGCTGCCGAAGCTGACGAAGAAGGGTCTGGCGTCTGGCACCTGCATCGACCTGTCGAATGCGTGGAAGGTGGCTGAAGACGCATTGCAGGGCATCGCCTATCACAACGACCGGCAGGTGCGTGGCTTTGGTGCGCTGTTTGGCGATCCGGTCGAAAATGGCGGGCTGGTGGTCGTGATCAAAGCATTTGACACATAGGGTGCATGGCCCTAAAGTTCGCGAACCGGGCCGATGCAGGCGCGGCAACATCGGGCCACTGGCCCACCTACAGGGGAATGAACATGACGACTTTTGCACCGACCGCGCAGCAACAGGCTTTTCTTGACGCGCTGACCGGCACTACTTCCAATCTGGCGCTTCTGGCCCGCGCAGGCTGCGGCAAGACCGCAACGATCCTGATGGGCGTCGATGCCATCGCCAAGCAGCAGCCGCAGGCTGAAATTCTGGTCTGCGCCTTCAACAAGGCCATTGCCAGTGAAGTCGAAGGCAAGCTGAAGGCTGCCGGTCACACTGACTGGCGCACCGTTCAGACCAGCACGCTGCACGCACTGGGCTTCAATTTGGTCAAGTTCGCATTTAAGTCGGCGGTCGATGGCAAGAAGGTGCGCAACCTGATCAGGCAGGCTGGCATCAAGAACAGCGGCTTTGACACCTATGCCAGCCAGATCGCATCGCTGGTCGGCTATGCCAAGGGCGCAGGCTTTGGCTTCTTTGCCGACAAGCAGATCGGCGATGCGGCTGCATGGTATGCGCTTGCTGACCATTTCGACGTTGGTGGCTATGACAGCGACACGAGCGACATGGATCAGATCATTTCCTATTCGCAGGTGATCTATCGCGCATCGCTGGATCAGACCGACATCGTGGACTTTGACGACATGATCCTTTTCCCGCTGGTAAAGAACCTGCGGGTGCGCTTCGGCAAGGACATCGTGTTTGTCGATGAAGCGCAAGACCTGTCGCCTGCCCGGCAGGCGCTGATCCGCAAGTTTGTGAAGTTTGACGGTGGTCGCATGATCGTCGTCGGCGACGACCGTCAGGCGATCTATGGTTTCAGCGGTGCTGATGCCGAAGCCCTGCCGAACATGATCGCCAGCCTGAACGCCACCGTGCTGCCGCTGTCGGTGACATGGCGCTGCCCGGCTGCCGTGGTTCGCGCTGCGCAGGCTTACGTTCCCGACATCATGGCGGCTGATGGTGCCGACGAAGGCGCGGTCGTTTACAACGGCCATTTGCCTGAAGACATTGGCGCTGGTGACGCGATCTTGTGCCGCAACACCGCACCGCTGATTGACATGGCCTATCGCCTGATCCGCAATGGCCATGCGGCCAAGGTCGAAGGCCGTTCGATTGGCGACGGTTTGAAGGCGCTGGTGAACCGCTGGAAGGTCGCAGACACTGCCACGCTGCTGATCCGCCTTGATGGCTATGCCGACCGCGAAATTCAGAAGGCCATGGCGAAGGACAACGAAGCCAAGGCTGAAGAAGTTGCCGACCGGGTGGAAACCATGCGCCACATCATCGCAGCGGTGAACGCTGGCGGCAGCAATCGGACTGCTGATGTGATCGGTCACATCGACAGCTTGTTCGCTGACGATGCCGCGAACGCGATCATTCTGGCGACCTATCACCGCAGCAAGGGCCGCGAATGGAACCGGGTCTATCTGTTCGAACACGCGACCCGCTGCCCATCGAAGGCAGCCAAGCAGGCTTGGCAGAAGGGCCAAGAAGCCAATCTGGCCTATGTCGCGATCACGCGGGCAAAAAAAATGCTGACTTTCATCTGATTGATCTTGACGGGATGGGGCTTTATGCCCTATCCCGGTTTCACCGGGCTGAAGTGGCCCGGCCCACTGGGCCAGCGGCCCGCCTGACAAGGATAAAGACCATGACGAAATCAGCCCATACTGCCCACTGCCAAGCCTGCGGTCGCATTC
>RFTO01000021.1 GCA_009923375.1 Actinomycetota bacterium
GAGCTGCAGTTCGACCGCCCGTTCCTGCTGGCGATGGCGAATGCGGGTCCGAACACCAACGGCTCCCAGTTCTTCATCACGGTCGCCCCGACCACCTGGCTCAACCGCAAGCACTCCATCTTCGGCGAGGTTGCCGACCAGGCGAGCCGCGACGTGGTGACCGCTATCGGCACGACGCCAACGGGCCCGATGGACCGACCACTTGAGCCGGTCATCATCAACAGCGTCGATATCGCACAGGTCTGATTTCCCGCCCGATGTTGCGTTACAACAACTGGCTGCGCCAGCAGCCCAGCGGCTCGATAACGCAGACGCTTATCGGCGTCAACGTCGGGGTTTACTTGCTGCAGTGGTTCTCCCCGCAGTTGGATCTGTTAAGTCGCTTTGCCCTACAACCGCAGACAATCGCGGAGCAGAACGAGTGGTGGCGACTGATCACCTCCGCTTTCCTGCACGCCGGGCTCACCCACATCGCGTTTAACATGTTCGCGCTGTGGCAAATCGGCAGCGCTCTGGAGAAGATGGTCGGCCCATCTCGTTATCTGACTCTCTACCTGGTGTCAGCGCTCGGCGGCAGCATCGCTTCTTACTCGCTGTCGTATGCGTTCGGCTACAGCGTGGGCGCATCGGGAGCCATCTTCGGCTTACTTACCGCGTACATCATCGTGGGCAGTTCTATGCGGCTGAATGTGTCGTCGGCTGTGATGTGGTTGGTGATCAACGTCGCGATCAGCTTCACCGGCAATATTGATAAGTGGGCGCACTTCGGCGGCGGCGCTGTCGGCGCATTACTTGCCTGGTTGTTTGTTGAGCGGCGGCGCAGGGGTGCGAAATTCGATTCGGTGTATTACGCAGTGGTGACTGCGATCGGCGGTTTGCTCGTACTCGCCTTCATGCTACGTACGCAAGCATTGATGTCTTAAGCGCCGTTAGGGCAAGAGTCTGCGAAGTCCTGTGAGCCCTCGGGCTCTGCCCAGCTGCAGGCGTCGTGCGCTCGGGAGTGTTAGCGCCAGCGCGTCGCGAGGGAGAAGCCGACACCCAAGAAGCCGAAGCCCACGATGACTGACCACAAGTTACCCAGGGTGCGGAACGGCTCGATGCTCCCACCAAGATAGAACATCACCATCCATGCCAGCCCCACGAGGAAGAACCCGACCATGGTCGGCACCAGCCAACTTGGGTTGTCGAGGATCACCGGCTTGGGCGTCGTCGTCGCGACCGCGGGTGAGGCATCGGTCTTCTTGCGCTTACGCGAGATTGGCATGTGGTTGGTTCCTTTCGGGCGTGTATCCGAGGGCGTGTGACCCTCGGATACTGACGATGCTTGTCGCATGTCCTAGGTAAAGATTAGAGCATCTGCCGCGGAGGCCCCTTCGTTGGGAGTAGCCACCCCAGACACAGCCGCAGCCTCATGGGGCTTGCGCACGCGGTGACCGTCGCCCCGCCAGCCCCCTTTGCTGAGACCATGGCGAATCCCCCGCATCAACGGTGCCTGTTGAGCTCAGCGGTTACGGTTGCGCCATGGCATTTCGGGTAAGGGATCGGCTGCGACGCCCAAGCGTTCGCGTCCGCTCTTTGACCACTTTGGTGCTCTTCGCCTGTGCTGGGTTGCTCTTTACGGCTAGCGCGTTCACCGCACAGGGGACCGACTTGCGCCGTGATGAGGTGGCCAGCATCACCGACTTGGTGCGCGCACGCACGTACGAGCTCGCCGTTCTACAAGAACGGGTGCGCACCCAGCAGCAGAAAGTGGATGCGTTAGCCAAAGCGCAGAATGTCCCTGGCTTAGTTCAGGCACGCGCAGATCTAGCCAAGCTCGCCCCTCGTCAAGGCTTCGCGGCAATGTCTGGGCCGGCGGTGCGAGTTGATTTGAATGACGCACCGGCATCGATGCACAACAACCCTGATGTGAACCCCGATGACCTCGTGGTCCACCAGCAGGATGTGCAGGCAGTGGTCAATGCCATGTGGCGCGGTCGTGCACGCGCCATCACCGTGATGGGTCAGCGCATCATCGCCACTAGCGCGGTTAAGTGCGTCGGTAACACCTTGTTGTTGCAGGGGCGCGTCTACTCTCCGCCTTACCGGATCGTCGCCGTAGGCAATACCAAACAGATCACGCGTAGCATTCTTGATGACAGCGATGTGCAGGTGTATCGCGATTACGCCGGTGCCGTCGGCCTTGGCTGGCATGTGCAGGCACTGAAGAAATACACAGCACCAGCCTTTGGCGCATTGCCAATCCCAGTGCACGCGATACAAGGAACTCGATGAGCTCGCCCAAGAAGATCACCATTCGTGAGGTTCTCAGTGATGTGCTCCTGACTGCTGCCGCACTTGTGTTGATGTTCGTGGCATGGCAGCAATGGTGGACAAACGTGGAGGCTGACCGCGCGTACGCCGCGCAGGAGCAGACGCTGATTCATGACTGGGGTGCACCCACCGGCCCAGATGGAATCCCCGGCGCCAGCACTCATCGTGACCATCACAAGCCGGCAGTAGGTCAGCAGCGCAAGGTGATCCTCGAGGGGCTGATGTACATCCCGCGCCTGCATTCGAATGTGTGGGGAACACCCATCGTTTACGGCACCTCGCTTTACGACCTGGCACATGGTGTCGGTCGCTATCAGGGAAGTGCAGGCTTCGGTGGATACGGCAACCTTGCTATCGCCGGTCATCGCACGACACATGGCCGACCCTTCCGGCACCTCGACTCCCTACATCGCGGCGATGTCGTCGCTATCCGCTCCCAGAACGCCTGGTTCATCTATGCACTGGATCAGTTAAAGATTGTTAAGCCTGAGGACAGTTGGGTTGCGGCACCGCAGCCATACCCAGGTGCACCGACGAGGATGCTTACGCTGTCAACGTGCAACCCACTGCACTCGGCGAAGCAACGGCTTATCTGGTGGGGGCACTTCGTGCGGTCGCAAAGTGATGCGAGTACGCCGGTCGAGTTACGGAAGGCGACCTAGATGTATCGCTGGATATTCCGCCGACTGCCTGGACCGACCTGGGTGCGTATCGTCAGCCTTGCCATCATCGGTGCGGCTGTTACCTGGGTGCTCTTCGATCAGGTGTTCCCATGGGCAGAGCCGTTCGTTAATCAGCCGACGTCCCCTTGATTACCCGCATCACCTGATGCTCCCGCGAAGTAAAGACAACGGTAAAGGCAAAGACAACGGTAAAGGCAAAGACAACGGCACTCAGTCGGTTAGCTATGCCAAAGCTGCACTTACGGAGTTGGTGTGACCGAGCCCGTCGGTGTAGCTGAGTCCGATGGTGTTGTTGATGCGCGACTCACCACAATATTCACGATTGAGCCGGCAGTACCTGTCATCGTCGAGTCAGGAGTCTGGGAGACAACCACACCTGCGCTACCAGCAAGCAGCAATTGGTATTCCACAATCACTTGGAAGCCCGCGTTGCTGAGCAAAGCGCGAGCAACGGATTCTGTCTTGTTGAGCACGTCTGGGATGAGCACCTTGCCGTTGGAGATGACGATGTCCACTGGAGTGGATGAATCCACATCCTGTCCCGCCACCGGGTTTTGTGATAGCACCGTCCCGGTTGGTGAGCTGTTGTCCTGATATGTAACCGCACCTAGCGCCAGACCGACGCGTTCGAGTGCAGCTCGAGCATCATCGATGCTCACATAGTTAGTCAGTGATGGCACGGTGATGGCGCCGCTCCCGCTGCTGACTACGACATCCACCGTGGTGCCGGAGGCGATGCTGGTGTCTTGGGGGTAGGACTGCTCGATCACAGTGTCCAGCGGGTAGTCCTTGCTGCGTCGGGTTTCTTGATTACCGAGCTTCAATCCCACGGCCACGAGCTTTGCCTTCGCCTCACCCACGGTAAGTCCGACAAGCATTGGGACATTGACGCGGCTTGATTGTGTCTTGTTGGCATTGAGAACGAAACTGGCCAGCAGTGCGATGACCGCGACAACCGCGATGAGCCCGACACCGAAGCTCGACCACCCGATGATCTGCTTGCGCCGACGCGCCTTGGCATCGACCGCACTGGATGCTGCTGCAGCATGACGCATAGCGTCTGTGGCAGTGCTATCGAGAATCGGTAGGGCAGATGTGTGTTCCACGGTTGGAATCATCTGTGTTGCTGCAGTGGCCAATGGCGTGCCCGAGAGCACTGCCTGCACATCTTTCGCGAATGCATCGGCGGATTGGTAGCGCTCATCGGGGTTCTTCGCCAACGCCTTTGCCAACAATTCGTCTGTGCCAGCAGGAAGAGTTCCATCAAGTTCGGAGGCGGGCACCAATGGCGCGCTCACATGTTGGTAGGCGATGGACACTGGAGTCTCGCCTGTAAATGGCGGACGTCCAGTGAGGAGTTCATAAAGTAGGCAGCCTGCTGAGTAGAGATCTGAGCGAGCATCCGCCAGTTCACCTCGCGCTTGTTCGGGGGAGATGTATTGAGCGGTTCCCATCACCTTTGTGCCTTGCGTGACTGTCTTAGCCAGATCTGCAAGCACTCGGGCGATGCCGAAATCCATGACGCGAACATCACTAGAGCGAGTGAGCATCACGTTTGCAGGTTTGATATCACGATGCACGACGCCGCTGCGGTGTGAGTAATCCAAAGCGTTCAGAACGCCCAGAGTAATCTCGAATGCCCGCTCGGGCAGAAGCTTGCGGCCGCTGTTGATGAGCTGACGCAGAGTGATGCCGTCGACGTATTCCATGACGATGTAGGAACGGGCATCGCCTTCGCCACCGATTGTGTCTTCGCCAGCGTCGTAAACCGAGACGATATTCGGGTGGTTCAGTGACGCAGCAGCCATTGCCTCGCGGCGAAAACGCTCGTGGAAATTCGGGTCGTGTGCGAGATCGCTGCGCAGAAGTTTGACGGCGACCCGGCGACCCAATGTGGTGTCATGCGCTTCGAATACTTCAGACA
This sequence comes from Actinomycetota bacterium, assembly GCA_009923375.1. Lineage (GTDB taxonomy): Bacteria > Actinomycetota > Actinomycetes > S36-B12 > UBA5976 > RFTO01. Next base: position 4,921 of record RFTO01000021.1, read on the forward strand.
TGCCGCCTACCCCAAGAGGCTGGCTCAGCTCGTAACGATTGGCCAGCACGCGTCTTTCTGCGGCGGTCACTTGTTCTCCCTTCACGGCACTCAAGCCGTGCTATGTCCAAGCATGTGCGAAAACCAGCCCACACTGGTTGTCACGGGGCTCATTGTGCCTGCTGCGATTACTTTAAGACGGCTAGCATCACCGCGCGCGCCACGGGTGCGGCAAGTTTGTTACCGCTAATCTCCGCCGCGCCGCCGCCATTTTCGATGACCACTGACACCGCGACCTGAGGATTATCGGCTGGCGCAATCCCGACGAACCATGCATGAGGCTTTACTCCTGGCTTGGTCTGCGCGGTCCCTGTTTTACCCGCCACCTTCACGCCTTTGATGCGGGCATTGCCGCCGGTGCCTCGCGCCACAACATCCACCATCATCGATCGCAGTGTGCGCGCGCTTGCCACAGTCATGGCTCGGCTCCGAACGGCAGGCTGAGTCTCTTGGAGGACGGACAGGTCTGGTGCGAGCACTCGATCGATGAGGTGCGGGTACATGACGACACCATCGTTAGCAATGCCCGCGCCCACCAACGCCATCTGCAGTGCAGTGGCTTGAACATCAAATTGCCCGATGGCACTAAGCGCGGTCTGCGCTCCATCCGCGCGCGCCGGGTAACGGCTCGTGGCGCTTGTCATTGGCACCTGGAAGAAGGAATCGAATCCGAATGCCCGCGCTTGGGCGCGCAATGCATCGGCACCGACGAGATTTCCAAGGTAGGCGAACGCGGTGTTACAGGAGACTGCCAGCGCCTGGGCCAACGTGAGCGTCTTCGTCTGCGCACACGCTCCCCGTTGCCAGTTGTGCAGATATCTCGTTGAGCCAGGCAAGCGGTAGGCAGCTGGCCCCGGGAGTTGGGTGTCTGCACGCACATCCCCCGTTGCCAAGGCGGCCGCTGCGGTGATCAACTTGAATGTGCTGCCAGGCGGGTAAGAGCGCGCTAATGGCCTATTGAGCATCGGGTCAGAAGGATCAGCGAGCTGCGCTCGATAGTAAGTCTGCACCTGCCGCGCATTGTGAACTGCGAGCAAGTTTGGGTCGTACGACGGCGACGACACCAAAGCCAGGATCCGGCCGGTGCTCGGCTCGATTGCGACGACTGCACCGGTACGCCCGCGCAGTGCTTTCCATGCGGCAGCCTGGGCTTTGGGGTTGATCGCCAACACAAGCGTGGCCCCACGTGGCGCTCGCCCGGCGAGTAATTGCGTGATGCGGTCGGTGAGCAGTTGGTCATCACTGCCGGACAACAAAGCATTGGCCGACCGCTCGATGCCGGTGGCGCCGTAAACATGGGAGTAGAAGCCCGTTACGGCTGCGTATTGCGGGCCATTGGAGTATTGCCGGAGGTACGCAAGGACATCAGCAGTCGTCAAACTTGTTGCGATGGCGCTGCTGGCCACCACGATTTGCCCGCGCTCGCGGGAATACTCGCGCAGAAGATTCCGCTGGTTACCTGGTTGTTGTGTGACTGCGGAAGGGTTGATCACTTGTAGGTAGGAGACGTTGAGAGCCAGTGCCGCGAACATCACCACCATGGCTGTCGCAATTCGGCGGATCTGCCGGGTCACGAATCACCACCAACAATCGAGATCGCTTCCGTGGCGTCATTGGGGCTGGTGACGGGCACCGGCCCAGTGCTGAATACAGCTTGCTTGAAGGCTGCACGCGGCGCTCTAACGGAGTCGGAGAGGCGGATCAACATCCCCATGATGATCAGATTTGCCACCAATGAGGAGCCGCCGTAAGACATGAACGGCGTGGTGAGTCCGGTGAGTGGAATCAGGCGGGTGACTCCGCCGATGACAACGAAGGTCTGCAATGCAACCACCGTGGCGAAACTGATTCCTAGCAATGAGCCGAATGTATCGCGAGATTGTTGTGCGGCACGCAAGCCTCGCTGTGCCAAGACTGCATAGAGGAGTAAGCAGGCCAGAAAGCCGACCAGTCCAAGCTCCTCACTGATGCTGCTGAAGATGTAATCAGATTCGGCAAAGGGCACCAACGATGGATACCCCTGGCCGAGCCCCGTGCCGAAAAGTCCACCGTCGGCGATTCCGTACAACCCCAGCGCCACCTGCGAGGTGCCATCTCCGCGGAAAGGGTTGAGCCACAGCAGCACTCGCAGTTGTACATGTGCGAAGAGGACCCAGCCGATCAGTGAGCCCACGAGGAACAACGCCAACCCGATCAGCGGCCAGGAACGCTGTGCGGTGCTCGCATAGAGCAGCACCACGAACAGGCCAAAGAACAACAGCGAGGTGCCAAGATCGCGTTGAAAGATGAGTACTCCAAGAGATGCCACCCACATCACGAGCAGTGGCGCGAAATCGCGCAGACGCGGGACAGGAAGTCCTGCCACCGTGGAGCGAAGGAGGGCGAGGGCTCGGCCGTGACGGGTGAGATAAGCGGAGAAGCCGATAGGCAGGAGTACTTTCGCTGCTTCTGCGGGCTGTATGGACAAACCTCCGATACGCACCCACAAAGTGGCGCCACGGATAGTGTGGCCGATGCCGGGGACTAACGGTGAGAGCAGAAGAGCCAATCCGCAGAGTGTGATCAACCAAGGAAAGCGTTGAAGCCGTCGATAATCGCGTACGACGAGCAGGGTGGCGATGAATAGTGCTGCACCGACGACCGCCCAAAGTGACTGCAGCGGAGCTCGGGCGACTGGAACCGGCTGGCCGCTGGTGATCGCCTGAACTTGCTCGGCAATATCAAGGCGATGGATTTCAACGAGCCCGATGCCGGCTAGAAGTAACGCCGCAGGCGCGATGAAAGGATCGGCAAAGCGGGCTCTCCTGCGGATTGCAACATGAATGAGCACGGCTGCTGCAATAAACGCCAGCAGCAATCGAATACTCACTGCCTGAACATGGTTGACAGTGGACAGATCCACGACCACAAGCCCGCAACCGACGATGAACGCTGCGCAACTGAGGAGGAACAGCTCTTGGCGTCTCCATCTGTGGGCGACCCCACGATCGGCTAGCGGCTCGGACACCACTGTCCCGTCTCGACAATCGTGCACGTGAGTGAGTTCACGATTCTTTGCGCATGGGACAGTGAGCTGGCATGAATCGTCGCTGCGACCTGCTCACGTTGGAAGGCAGGCAGTTGTAAATCGAGTATCTTCGATGTTTCGACTATTTGGCTGAACTGCACGCCGAGCACGGGTTCTGACATCCCGCGCCCAATGACAACATGCCCATCGCGAGCGCCAACCCACCACTGCGACCACACGACCAACATGATCACGGCGATGGTGGTGAGCATCCCGGCGAGGAAGACCAGCAGTGTGCGATAGCGGCGAACTGTCTTACGCCAAGCGGAGCGATCGATCGTGACTTCTTGGTCAGGGTCAGCATGTGTCGGGAGAACGGACGTCGATGACTCGTGTGGCTCGACAGCCGCACCGACTAGCAAGGGATCAACATCGACACCGTTGGTCACGGCCACGACATCGGCGACGATGCATGTGACGTTGTCGTGCGCGCCGCCATCCAAAGCCAGCTCAATGAGAGCTGTCACAGCTGCAGTTGGATCAGGGGTGTCGCGGAGCACCTGCTCAAGTTCAGAGTCGCTTACCTCGCCGCTGAGTCCATCACTGCACACAAGCACGCGATCTCCCGCTTGGATCTCACGGATGCTTACATCGGGGTGGGAGCCTTTATTGGCGCCAATCGCACGCAAGATCACTGAACGCTGTGGATGGGTTTTCACCTGAGCTGGTGTGATGTCGCCGGCAGTGAGGAGTTGCTGCACGTAGGTGTGATCGATGGTTAGTTGCTCGAATGCCCGATCTCGCAGGAGGTAAGCGCGGCTATCGCCGATGTGACCAACGACAAGGGTTTCGCCCGCCAACGCCAAACATGTCAATGTCGTGCCCATGCCATAGGACTCGGGGTCAGTTGTCACATGTGCCGCGATGTCGTCGGCGATTGCGTTGATGGCTGAATGCAGGTGCGCTGCCATGTCATCGGGCGAATGAGCAGGGTCGATCAAAGTCGCCATGTGCGTCACGGCCAGTTTGCTGGCAATCTCCCCGCACGCATGGCCACCGAGGCCGTCGGCAACCGCCAGGAGCACATCGCAGGCCATACCCGAATCCTCATTCGCCTGACGCACAAGCCCGACATCGCTGCGCAACGAGTAATCAAAGCGGAAGGTAGGTTCGCGGCTCATGCGTCCACCCGCATCGCGAGACGCCCCACCTTGAAGACGGTTCCGATTTTTAGCGGAGTCGTTGTTGCGACCCGACTCCGGTCTATCCACGTTCCATTTGTCGAGCCTAGGTCGCGCAGCACCCACATGTCATCGAGGCGGGTGACGATGCAGTGGTGATTGCTGACGTAATCATCATTTAGCACAAGGCTGCAGTCGGCCGCCCGGCCGAACAGAACATCCGGTCCGGTGAGTGTGATGACTGTGCCGGCTAGGGCACCGTCCAACACGGTGATGCGCCCCGGCACGCTGGCGCGTTTCTTTCGTTCGGCAGTTGCCACCTTCGCGTTCGAAGTGGTAGCACCGAGGGTGACTGGTTTAACGAGATCGCGTTTCAGCATCACGATGATAAACGCGAGGAAGACCCAAAGGAGCGCGAGGAATCCGAACCGCATGAGGGTCAGGATGAGCGCATTCACTGCGGCGGCTCGATTACTGAATCCGCAGAGTGAGTGTGGTTGATCCCAACGTGATCCGAGCCCCGTCAGTTAATTCAACCTCTGCAATACGCGCTCCGTCAACGAATGTTCCATTTGTGGAGCCGAGGTCGCGCACTCGAATGGGAGTGGCGAGGATGATTTCGCAGTGAGCGCGGGATGCGCCGACGTCGTCGATATGGATGTTGGCGTCTTTGCTCCGTCCAAGTTGGGTGACCGTCCGCACCAACGGAAATTCATCGCCATTGGCCAGAACGAGGCGCGGGGTCGCAGAAACAGCGGGCGCTCCTGGGGCTTGCCGGGATGCACTGCGCACTCTGAACACGCCGAGATCGAGATCGGCATCCTCTGCAAACTCGATAGCGATCGGCCCGACCAACGTCAGCTGCTGGTTGCTGGCATGTTCCTTCACCAGTGACGCCAGCTCGGAGGCGAGGGTGGCGAAGTGGCCGGCTAGACGTTGGTGATCGGCAACCGACAAGTCGATTTCAAAAGTGTTCGACGTGATGCTCCGGAATTCATCGAGTGTGACTGCGCTGTCGTCCACTTCTCGTTGCAGCGCGGCTGCGAGTTCCACTGGTTGCACTTCAGCATTAAACGCTCGCGCGAATGCACCGCTCACCAGCGAATCGATTCGTGCCTCGAATGCTTCCAGGATGCTCACACAGTGGAGTTTACTCAAGTGTGGGCGTCTAGGACTGTCGCTAAGCCATGCAACCGCGCCCGCGTACTCGCGCTTTGCTAGCCTTAAGACGCTTCACGCGCGGGTGGCGGAATAGGTAGACGCGCTGGCTTCAGGTGCCAGTGCCCGCAAGGGTGTAGGGGTTCGACTCCCCTCTCGCGCACACAACTTGGCTAACTGATGGGGAACAAGCGGGCTGCTAAGCGAAGAGCTCCGCCGCAGCTGATATCCGCACGACGCGCCCTGGCAGGTCGTAGGAGTAGTAAGTCAGATTCGCGTCATTGATCACCATTTCAGCAGAAGCGCTCCACTGACCGTAGGAATCATCGCTCGTGGTGTGGGCGTCGTGAATGAGTGTGATGTCGTAAGCCCGCTCGTAGCCCGCGTGGATGGTGTTGCGTACGCAGTAATTCGTCTGCGCACCGCAGATGTAGAGGTGACCGCTGCCGAGGTCTTCGAGCAAGCTTTCCAAGGTCGTCTCTTCAAACGCACTTCTGAAGCTCTTATGCACGATCGGTTCACCAGGTGCGGGCTCCAACTCGGGGACGATGAGCCAGTTGTTGCTGTCTCGGAGCAGGTGCTCATCGTTATGTTGAATCCAGATCACCTGCACACCCGCACCGCGCGCCCGCTGCACAGCCAGCGCCATGTTCGCGACGCGTTCATCGCGTTGGTAAGCATCTGCAACCACCCCGATTTGGACATCGATCACCAGCAGTGCGGAGTCGGCGTGATTCGTGGGTGTCGTCATCGGAAGATCCTCAGCAGTTCGTCGATGGAATGCCCCGCCTCAAGTTGATGGCGGAACAACTGGTGTTTGTGGACGGTGTAGTGGTTGCGTCGGCCCTCTCGGGAACGCGTGAGGTAACCCGCTGCTTCGAGGTCGTTGATGATTGCGGTGGCGGCACGTTCAGTGACGCCGACTGCCGCTGCAATATCCCGCAGGCGTGCATCCGCATCTTGGCTGAGCAGGATCAAGACGTGCCCGTGGTTGGACAAGAAGGTCCAGGTGCGGGCAGGCACGTTGTCGGCGGGCATGGGCAGACGATACCAAAAGGCAATGTCTAATACCTGAAAGCGAATACCTGAACTACACTTCTGCTATGCTCCCGACTTATGCACCTCTCACTTGACCTAGCCCTACACAATCTCGCCTCCGTAGCAGTGCTCGCATTCGCCCTTGGCGCACTTGCTGCCCGCGTTCGCACCGATGTTCAGCTGCCCCCATCGGTCTACACATTCCTGTCCATTTACCTGCTCTTCGGCATCGGCCTCAAGGGTGGAGTGGCCCTTCGCGATGTGCACTTTGTCGATGTTGCCATTCCCTCCGTCACCACGCTGGCACTCGGGGCTGTTATCCCGGTCCTCGCTTTCGGCAGTTTGAAGTGGATCACTCGGATGAGTGCCCTCGACCGCGGCGCCGTTGCAGCGCACTACGGCTCAACATCGTTGGTGACTTTCTCGGCCGTCTTGCTCTTCCTCGACAACCTTGGGGTGCAGTACGAAGGCTTTACATCCACATTGCTCACCATCATGGAAGTTCCTGGCATCGTTGTCGGCATCGCACTGGGCTTGCGGGGGACATTGCCTGCAACGACTGACGACCAGCGTGATCGTCGCTCACGCTGGCGGACGATCGCCCACGAGACTTTGCTTGGGCGAACCGCGTTCATGCTGATTGGCGGTTTGATCAT
>RFTO01000201.1 GCA_009923375.1 Actinomycetota bacterium
ATCGGTCAGCTCATCACTTTTTACGGCTACAGCACCTTCCTGGTCATCCCGCTGCGCACGCTGACCGAAACTGCGCGCAAATGGACCTCCGGCTTCGTCGGCATGAAACGCCTCATTCGCATCTTGGATTTGCAACGCGAGCGCACCGAACCTGAGAAGCCGCTCGGCACCGACAGCCTCGACCTGAAGGCCGAGCTCGTGGATGAGATTTCTGGTGTTCGGATTCCCGCGGGCTCATTAACCGCAATCGCCTGCGACGACCCAAACATCGCCGATGAGATTGCCGAGCGCCTGGGCGGTTACTCCGACGATTCAAGCGTGCGCCTAGGTGATGTGAAGTTCGCACATGTCTCTGCGGCTGCCTTGCGTCAGACAGTGCTTGTGCAGGACAAAGACCCGGTGCTGCTGTCGGGCACGCTGGGTCAGTTATTCGAGATTCCTAACTCCGGCCGGGTAAGTGTGGAGACCGCACTCACAGCTGCTAGCGCTGATGACATTCTGGATTCACTTGATGGCGACGGCATGGGTGCCGTGGTCGTGGAGCGCGGCCGCACTCTCTCCGGTGGGCAACGCCAACGTCTCGCCCTGGCGCGCTCGCTGGTGGCCGACACCCCGATCCTCGTGCTCGATGAGCCGACAAGTGCCGTTGACGCTCACACTGAGGCGCGCATCGCAGCAGCCATCGGCGGCATCCGCGCTGGCCTGACCACGGTGATGTTCACGACCAGTCCGCTGTTACTCGATGCCGCCGACCATGTGGTGTTGGTGGTTGAAGGCCGCGCAGTGGCAGCCGGCGAGCACCACGCGCTTGTGACAGGCAATCAGGAATATCGGGCAGTGGTGGTGAGGGACGGATCATGAGCGAGACAACCCGCGATCTGGATCACGATGCACTCTCGGATGTGAATGCGACTATGAACGCTGCGACTAAGAACGCTGTCGATGCCAACGCTGATGACAACGGCAGCGACGGAATGTCCGAGCACCTGCCTTTGCAGGCGACGGCGAAATTTTCGGCAGACGGCCGCTTCGTGCAGCGTGCTGATGAAGTGACCGCGCCATACGGCGCAACGCCTATCACTGCCGGTGGTTACGCCGCGCCACCGAAGGACACCACGCGTGTGCCGCGCGATATCGGTATGCGCTCCTCGGCTGCGCGGATGCCGATTGCCAGCGACAAAGCTGTGTATGTGGAATTGCGTCGCCTAGCGCGCGAGCACCGCAAAGCTTTCGGCACAGTTATCGGCCTGCATGCATGTGGTGCGGTTGCAGCGTTAACGCCTGCGCGCATCCTCGGGCGTCTGGTTGAAGGTTTGAAGGACGGCATCACCGGCACACGCATCGATCACCTCGCGCTATGGGTGATGGCTGCAGTGATTTGCCAGACGGTGTTTGTGCGTTTAACTCGCATGCGCTCAGCGGTGCTGGGCGAATCGATTCTTGCGTCCCTTCGTGAGAACTTCATCAGGCGCTCGGTGGTGTTGCCGCCGGGGGTTGTGGAGCGAGCGGGCACCGGCGAGTTATTAAGTCGCGTCACCAAGGATGTCGACAAAGTGGCCTGGGCGGTACGCGATGCGGTGCCTGAGCTCGCCATCGGTTTCGTCACCTTTGCCATGGTGATGGTCGCCCTCATCACCACGAGCCCGCTGCTCGCGCTGGTGTGGTGCATCGGCTTACCGATCATCGCGATAACGAGTCGTTGGTATTTCAAGCGCGCTCCACAGGCGTATCGCGCGGAATCCTCAAGTTACGCCGCGGTCAACCAAGTGCTCGCCGAGAGTGTGGACGCCGGTCGCACCATCGAGGCGCTGCGCCTGGGTGATGCGCGGGTGGCGCGCACCGACGCGACGATTGCACGTTGGATGCAGTGGGAGAGCTACACCATGCGCCTTCGCACTCGCTGGTTTCCCTCGCTGGAGGCCGGCTATGTGTTGCCGCTGGCGGCGGTGCTTCTCTCTGGCGGTTGGTTCTACATCAACGGTTGGGTGAGCCTTGCGCAGGTGACAGCCGGTGCGCTCTATGCGCAGATGCTCGTGCAGCCGCTTGATGTGATGCTGATGTGGTACGACGAGTTGCAGGCTGGGCAGGCATCGCTCGCCCGCATCCTCGGGGTGAACGAGATTCCCGATGAGGATGTGGATGCCTCTGAGGTGCCGGACGGTTTCGACATCAGTGCTGACGATGTGCGCTTTGGATATCGCGAGGGCAAAGACGTGCTGCGTGGACTGAATCTCGAAGTGAAGCCGGGCAC
>RFTO01000202.1 GCA_009923375.1 Actinomycetota bacterium
TAGGACCACGACGGTTTTAATCTGGGCTTACTACGACTGTGCTGGATCCAGCAGTAAGGACCGCAAATCGGATGCCAGATACGTGGACTGGTATCGAGATGAAGTAACGGCGTCACTGATGCGATCCACACCCGTGTCCACCAGCATGGACGCGCACCTATGGTCGTTCGCCCAGGCGATATCGGTGTCTCGTCGGTCACCGATGATGAGTGGGTTGTACGCCGCAGTGCGCTGCTGGGTGAAGCTGAACATCGGGGTGTGTGGTTTGCCGATGACCACGTCCGGCTCGCGACCCAGCGCCGCGGCGAGGGCGGCAACCAACGCGCCGTTTCCAGGTGCGAGCCCGTACTCCAGCGGGATCGTGAGATCTGAGTTAGTCGCAATCCAGGCAGCTCCGTCAACGATGCTGTGAAAGCCTGCCGCAAGGTCCTGCCAATCCGTCTTTGTGCTGTGTCCCTGCACAACAACCTCGCACACCACAGTCGGGTCTTCTTTTCCTGCAAAGACTTCAATGCCCAACTCCGCCAGTAGCGGCAGAATGCCATCGGCACCAATCACCCGAATCTTTTGCACCTGGGGCAGTGATGTCGAGATATACGACGCGCATGCTGCACTTGAAGTGATGACCTGGTCCGCAGACACCGCCACACCCATTGCACTGAGGTGCTCCGCGACTTGGCTTGCAGTTCGAGATGCGTTATTGGTTGCGAACCACACAGGTGCACTGTGTGTCGATAGGAATGCCAGGACATCTACCGCATGAGAGATGGGTTGGGCGCCTGCATAGACGACGCCATCAAGGTCAAAAATTAGGGCGTCATACTGACGCCACAACGCTGCAGGGCTGTCGTCAAAGGGCGAATCTGAGAACTGCTCAACCATAGCCACCTCATCATCATCGACGGATGTGCGCGGATGCGCCATGCGCAAGGCTCACACGGCACAGGCTATTGGGTGAAGGTGTCACTTGCGGCCGCTGCCTGATAAGCGCTCAACCACACAAACCAGCTCAACGACGTGTCGAGCCGTGAACATTGCCGCTGCGGGCTTCGGCATCTCATCCAACACCCCGACTACTCCTGCAATTAACGACCACGAGTCAGAGTGAGAACATCAATGCTCGTCCTGGACGCAACGGATGTCCCTGCGCGCCAGAAAGTGCGTCGAAGAGCACCCACGACATCCACTCGAGCGTCCACCGGCAGTGCCTTAGCTCGAGAGATGATGCCTCGCTTGGTGCTCGCACAATCTAAAGTGTCATGCCGTCCTGCCCCATCCGAGACGATGATTCGGAAAGTGACAAGCTCACTACCGTCGGTCAACGTTCGCACCATCACCGCGCTTATCCGCCCCGAGATTTGTACGCTGTTTGTATCAGCCGTGGAGTTGTCGTCTTTTGATTTTCGCCCTGAAGTAGCCATGCGTGCTTGTGAAGAAGTCATGCTTCCAGCATCCTGGATGCGCGATCAACCAGTGGTGACGCAGGTTGAGTTTGTGGATGGAGCGCGCGTGCGCGCTCATCTGGGGATGAGTCTTAAAGGGCTCGACGATTTCCGGGCACAGCGATCATCGGCCAGCATCCAACTCTTCAAGGCGCTCCCGTGCGTCGGTCAACTCATCCTCATCAATAGCAATGACCTGCAGGAACCACTCTCGGGCCTCAGCTTGTCGCCCGAGTGCTTCCAGGCAATCTGCGTAGGCATACTTCAGACGTGCAGCCCACTGCGCTGTTGAAGCAGTCGTGAGTTCCTTGCATTTAAGTGTGAGCAAAGCGGCATCCAGTTCACCCAGGTCGCTCCTTGCTCCCGACGCCACAATGCGCATCTCCACCTGGCCTTCCTTATCCAGCCGCGCTACATCTGCATGGCCTGCCAGTGCCAAAGCTCGCTCGGGCCGACCAAGGCCGCGCTCGCAGTCGGCAATCAACGGCAGGTAGGCCGGTGACCCGCTCACTCGGGCTGCAGTCTTGAACTCGCGCAGTGCCAGATCAAATTCTCCACTTGCATATGCGGCTTCACCCACAGCTTCCCGGGTAAGAGCAAGTCGCGATGAGATGGCAGCAGCAGCTTGGGCATGTGCAAGCGCCAACGTCGGATCATCCTCAATGAGGCGAGTGAACATCACCAAGTGTTTACCGACGGTCTCGCGATGCAACTCGGGGACGGCACGAAGCTCATTCATCACGCTTCGCTCGAGCTCCTCCAGAGTTACATCCGCATCTACTGCTGGTCCTGCAGGAACACGCGGAGTG
>RFTO01000203.1 GCA_009923375.1 Actinomycetota bacterium
CGCGAGCTCGTCCAGCCCCCTGATTGACGCCTCGGGCAACGTTGTTGTCGGCCTGCGCAGCGGCGGCGTGCGCTGCGGCACATGCACCAGAGCCGCATGACAGAGTCTCACCGACGCCACGTTCCCATACGCGCATCGTGATGTGACCGCGGTCGTGAATCTGGACAAATTCGATATTCGCATCGCTGGGGAACACATCTGCTGGCACTGACGGCTTACCGACAAGCGCTCCGGCGTCCGCAAGTGAGCCGACGACGGCCACGCAATGCGGATTCGGCATGGAAATTGCCTGAGACTTGAAAGTGCGGCCCTCCGCAATCGTCACCGAGCAGTCGCTGGCTAACGCCTTCGCCACGCCCATATTCACCGTGATCAGCCCGCTGGAGTCGATCACGACGGAGACATCGCCGCCGCGCGTGCCGATGATGTGCTCACCTGACTCAAGCCAGCCACGATGGAAGAGGTGCGTGCAGAAAACTCGTAAACCGTTGCCGCACGTTTCTGCCACCGAGCCATCAGCGTTGCGGTAGTCCATGAAAAAGATGTCATCTTGTTTAATGACGCGCAAGACGCCATCGGCACCGATGCCGCGGCGGCGATCGCATAACGCAGCGACCTGAAGTGGTGAAAGGTCATGCTCTTCGGCGAGGTCATCGATGATGATGAAGTCGTTGCCTGTGCCGTGACCTTTGATGAACGGCAGCATGGCGGAGTCTGCCTTTGGATTCAAGGCGTCGCTCATGGCGTCCACGTGATCATTCATCGGTGCTTAGTTTACGTGTGAGCTGCTGCTAACGGTCGAGGCATCGCACACAGCCAGAGCCTGATCGACCAAGTCTCCCGCCGCGGCATCGAGCCACACGACCGTGCTGTCGCGCTTGAACCATGATTCTTGGCGACGAGCGAATTTGCGGGTGGACGATTTAGTTTGCTCAATCGCTGCTTGTTCATCAATGGCGCCATCGAGCAGCTGGAGCACCTGGGCGTAACCAAGTGCCTGCCTGGCGGTGATTCCCTCGCGTAAACCTGCCTGGATCAGCCCGTGTACTTCCGAAACAAGGCCTTGGCTCCACATGTCGTCAACTCGAGAGTCGATTCGCGCATCGAGGGTTGCTCGCTCCCTCCGCAGACCGATCTGAATGCTTGGCAGCACCTGAACCGGAGTCGGCAGAGTGGCTGTGAACGGCTGGCCAGTGATCGCGATGACCTCAAGTGCTCTCACGATTCGGCGAGCGTTGGTCGGCAAGATGGCCGCCGCGGCTGCAGCATCAAGATCGGCCAAACGTGCATATAAAAACTCAACCCCGTGCGAGTCGAGTTCCCTGTGCAAGCGAGCACGAACCTCGGCATCGGTGCCGGGGAAGTCGAGATCGTCGAATATCGAGCGCACGTAAAGCCCCGAGCCGCCGACGACCACTGCCACCAAACCACGGCCATGAATCTCATCGATGCGTTGCCGAGCCAGCCGTTGATAAGCGGCCACATTTGCCGGCTCGGTTACATCCCACAGGTCCAGAAGGTGGTGCGGAATTCCCCGTCGCTGCTCGATGGGCACCTTGGCGGTGCCGATGTCCATGCCGCGATAGATCTGCATCGAGTCTGCATTAATGATCTCGCCGCCGAGGCGCTGCGCGAGATCCAGGGCCAGGTCTGACTTCCCTGTGGCTGTGGAGCCGACGATTGAGATCACCAGCGGCTGCTTCGACACCGTCATCCCAAAGCAGGCAGGCCGGGCATGCCCAGGGCCACGCGGGCTACCGGCTTACTTCCATCCGCGGCGATCTCGCCGGCGGCAACAGAATCCGCGATTGATGTGCGGCGCACCCCCACCACGGTGTCGGCAATGAGGTTATACGGCGCCGCGCGAGTGATCTCGACGGTCACAAAGTCTCCTGGCGCCAGCGGCCGACCCGCGTCGAGGTCTGCGCTCATCCCGCCAACGTGCACAAGGCGGTTGTCACGGGCTCGCCCGGAAAGCCGCTCATTCGCGCCATCCTTACGCCCATCCCCATGTGCGAGGAGCACCTCAACCTGGCTGCCAACGAGGGCTTGGTTCTCCGCCCACGCAACTTCCTCGACCACATCTGCAAGGTATTGGTAGCGCTGCTTGACTACCTCGGCCGAGATCTGGTCGGGGAATTCCGCAGCGGGAGTGCCAGGACGCTTGGAATACTGGAATGTGTACGCGCCGGCGAAACGGGCTTGACGCACGAGGTCGACA
>RFTO01000204.1 GCA_009923375.1 Actinomycetota bacterium
GTGTGGCTGCCGGCCTTCGTGAACCCGCCGGTGCTCACGAGCGATCCGGTCAGCGTGATGTCGCTTGAGCCCGTGATCATGCTGGCGGCCCCGGTCAGGGAGATCGTCGCATTGGTGATCGCGTTGGCCCCGCTCATGCTCGAAGATGCCTGCAGCGTGCCACCGGACAGCGCGATGGTGCCGGAGCCGAGGGCCGACTTGTTACCAATGATGACGTTCCCGTTTGAGAGCGTGAATCCGCCGGTGAACGTATTGGTGCCTGTGAGCGTGAGCGTGCCAGTGCCGCTCTTCGAGAGGCCGTTAGAAAACGACAACACGCCATTGGAGATGGGGCCACTGATCAGCATGAGGCCCGTGCCGCCGATATCCAACGTGCGGGCGACAGTCGCGGTTGTGTTGCTTTGCAGCAACACGGGCCCGGTGAGCGTGAGCGTGGCACCGTTGGTGAGATTGCTATTGATGCCGCGGCTCGCATTCGGTGCATCGTGGCCGACCGTGCCGGAAAACGTAATGTTGTTGGTGCCTGTGAACGCCACAACGTTCCCAACGTACAAATAGTTCGGCAACGCGTTTGAGCCGCTGAGATCCACCGTACTCTCGAACGAGCCTCCGCCCATGCTGATATAGGCCGTTGGACCGAGAGCATTCGGGTGGCTGATGAGGAGCCGGCCAGCACTTGCGATTCCGCTTGTGGATGTGGCAAACGTAGGCCCCGCCGGACCTGCCAACTGCAACGTGCCAGGTCCAACATAATTCACTATGCGCGACTGGATGTCGGTATTCAGCGATCCCAGCGTCAGCGTGCCGGAACTGACAGTGAGCGACTGAACACCCGAGAAAAGCCCCGTGCCGCTGAACGTGATGTTGTTGGATCCAGCAAAATAGGGTGAGCCTGATGCCAGAATGAGATTCGTGTTGAGCGTGAGCGGCCCACCCGACGTGTTGTCGAACGAATTTGTGTAGTTCATGACAAGCGACCCAGAGCCGAGGGCATTGGCATTGGCGATGTTGAGACGCGTCAGCGAGTAATTGCCCGAAGCATCCCAGACTGTCGTGTTGCCGGAGTAGGAGTTGCTGCCAGACAGCGTCAGCGTGCCGGTACTGAGCATGAGACCGCCCGAGTTGGTCGAGTCGATCGAACCGGCGATCGTCACCGGCGAAAGGTAGTTGGTGGAGATCGTGATGGCGCTTGTGCTGTTTTTGAATCGCGAGGCGAGGTCGACGCCGGCCGAAGCGGATGTGTATCCAATCCCACCCCCAGTAAACGTGATCGGACCAGAGGTGCCCAATGCGGTGCTGCTGCCGAGCGTCAGGAAGCCGCCATTCATGGTGGTCGTGCCAGAGTACAACGTGTTGGCGGCCGTGAGCGTGAGCATGCCAACACCCGACTTCGTCAGATTCAGATTGCTTTCATTCACACCGCTGCCACCGATTGTGCCCGCGAACGTGCCGCTGGTGGCGTTATTGACCGTGAGCATGGAGAAGGCGGCGTTGCCGCCCACGATCTGGCTCAGGATGTTGGACACCTCGACCGGGATGTTGTCGCTGAACGGATAGTTGTAGGGCTCGCTGACCTCTCGCGACCAGAACGGCTTGTCGGGCGTGACCGACCACACTTTCAGCCACGGATTGTCGGTGAACGGATAGAGGATCGTCTCCACGCGGCCACTCTCGTCCAGGAAGTCGGCGAACGTCTTGGCGGTCGACCCGGAGCCAGGTGCGGCGAACAGGTCGGCGGCTGATTGGCTGCGGTAACTGTTGCAGCGCAGACGCGCGTTCGCACCCACCTGCAGCGTGACCTCGATCAGGAATGCACGGCCCAGATGCACGCACAGCGCGCCCATCTCGGGGTCCGAGCGCTGGAACGTGCGCAGCGCGTACGCCTGCTGCTCGGGATCCCACACCACTGCAGTGACCGACCGCAGCAGGTTCGACAGACTGCCAAATGTGTGGCCCTGCACCAACTGCTCGCCGACCGCGGGCACGGATGTGCCGTGGCCGTTCACAGTGAGCGCGCCACCAAGGCTCAGCGCGCCCGGCGCGGGACAGTTGGTCAGGCCGAGTCCGGCGCCCTGCAGTGCCGTGTGAAGCGACAGCAGATCGATGCCCGTCTGCGCCGTGACGGTGGGCGGCGATGCGCCCGTGTCCACCGACACCGCGGTGAGATTCGTGGTGGTGTCAACCAGCAGCATCGGCGTATCGCATGTGGCATCAGGGTCC
>RFTO01000205.1 GCA_009923375.1 Actinomycetota bacterium
AATCTTCGAGGGGATGAAGGCCTACAAGCACACGGATGGCTCGATCGTTTGCTTCCGCCCCGAGCAGAACGCAGCCCGTTTTGCACGATCCGCAACACGCATGGCCATGCCGCAGTTGCCGGAGGAGCTGTTCATCGGCGCCATCGAAGCGCTGCTGTCGTTGGATGCGCACTGGGTTCCTGATGGGCCGGATGCGTCGTTGTATCTGCGACCTTTCATGTTCGCCACCGATCCGTTCCTAGGCGTGCGACCCTCCGACACCTACCAGTTCTGTGTCTTCGCCGCACCTGCCGGTGATTACTTTGCCAATGGCTTCAAGCCGGTCACGGTGTGGATCTGCGACGACTACGTCCGAGCGGCCCCAGGTGGCACAGGTGAGGCGAAGTGCGCTGGCAATTACGCCGCGTCGCTGGTGGCACAAGCCCAAGCCGCCGAGCACGGATGCGATCAGGTTGTGTGGCTCGACGCGATCGAGCGGAAGTACGTCGAAGAGGTCGGCGCGATGAATCTCGGATTCGTGCTCGGCTCCGGCGACGACATCACCATCGTCACGCCGAAACTGACCGGCACACTCCTGCCGGGCATCACGAGGAAGTCCCTACTCGATGTGGCAGTGGACCTCGGCTACACAGTGGAAGAGCGACAGTTCAGCGTCGATGAGTGGCGCGAGGGGAGTGCATCGGGGTTGGTCACCGAAGCCTTCGGATGTGGAACTGCAGCGGTGATCACATCAGTGGGGGCAGTGAAATCATCCTCGGGATCATGGACGATTGGTGATGGTTCCGTTGGGCCTGTAACCGAGCGGTTGCGCTCCGCACTTCTCTCGGTGCAAAACGGTGCTGCCGCTGATGCGCACCACTGGCTGCGGAAGATGGCCTGAGCAATGAGGCTCGGCCGGATTGCTTATCAAGGCGCGGTGCTCGCAGGCGTTGTCAGCGCCGATGCCGTCGCCAGCGCACAAGAATGCACTGGCACGTTGACCGTGGCAGTAGTGGAGCACCTTGGCCAGACTTCGGTGTCCATTGGTGATGTGATTGACCTCGCCGACGCACGACTCTTAGCCCCCATTGCTCCTGGCAAAGTCATCGGCATTGGCAAAAACTACGCAGACCACGCAGCCGAGATGAATGGTGAGGTGCCAACATCTCTATTGATGTTCCTCAAACCTTCGAGCTCGGTAATCGGACCCGGCGATGCGATCGAATTACCCGCTGCCGCTCGAATCGTGCACCACGAATCGGAGTTATGTGTTGTCATCTCCGAGCGCTGCCGCGATGTCAGTAAGGACGATGCGCTCTCCGTGGTGCTCGGCTACACGTGTGGCAACGACGTCAGCAGCCGCGACCTGCAGAAGAGCGATGGGCAGTGGACTCGCGCCAAGGGCTTTGACACTTTCTGCCCACTCGGTCCGTGGATTGAGACTGACCTGGATCCTGCCAATGTCGCCGTGCGCTGCCTGGTCAACGAAGAAGTCACCCAA
The DNA here is from genome assembly GCA_009923375.1 of Actinomycetota bacterium. Classification (GTDB taxonomy): domain Bacteria; phylum Actinomycetota; class Actinomycetes; order S36-B12; family UBA5976; genus RFTO01. Next base: position 1,481 of record RFTO01000205.1, read on the forward strand.
GACGGAAACACCGCGGACTTGGTCTATGACGTGCGCACCATCATCTCCGAGGTGTCGGCGGTGATGACGCTGATGCCTGGCGATGTGATCATGACTGGAACTCCGGCAGGTGTCGGCCCAATCGTTGACGGTGACGATGTGACCGTGGAGTGCGGCGGAATTGGCTCGCTAACTAACCATGTGATTCGTCGTAAGTAATTCGCCGGCAGTTCAGGCATTGTCTGCTTCGTTATTGATCTCAAGCTGTCGGCGGCGCTCACGTGGTGCAAGGCAGTGAACCGATACCCTCTCGCTCATGCCTGCTGTTCCCGTTGCTTCCGATGCCCCTGTACGGGTGCGTTTCTGTCCGTCTCCGACTGGGAACCCGCACGTCGGGATGGTGCGAACCTGCCTGTTCAACTGGGCATATGCCCGTCACACCGGGGGAACATTCATCTTTCGCATCGAAGACACTGACTCCGCCCGAGATTCCGAGGATTCCTATCAAGCCCTGTTGAACGCGCTGCGCTGGCTTGGTTTTGACTGGGATGAAGGCCCGGAGGTCGGCGGCCCGCATGCGCCTTATCGCCAGTCTGAGCGGATAGACATCTACGCAGATGTCGCAGCCCGCTTGGAAGCTGCTGGGTCCGCATACCGCTGCTACTGCACGCCCGAGGAACTCGAAGAGCGCCGCGAGCAGGCTCGCGCAGCAGGTAAGACACCCGGCTACGA
>RFTO01000206.1 GCA_009923375.1 Actinomycetota bacterium
CAATCAAGTGAGGCCGCGATGAGAGAAATAACCCGCCGAGGATTCATGAAGCTGGCTTCAGCGCTGTCTCTAGCCGGAGCTGGTTCGGTTGTCGCCGGAGCTGCTGCACCTGCGCAGGCAGCGAACCAGACTGTGGTGGTAGGCCTGCTCTCCGCTCATCCCGTCGGCAAGACCAAGCTGTATAACCGCTTGCCAGGATTCGCTAACGGCTACGGGCTAATCATCACCCGCACAGGAGTGAACAAGTGGACATGCTTTTACAACATGTGCACACATGAAACCAGCCCAGTGACGTGGATGAACGGCAACACCGCGACATGTACCAGGCACGGATACTCCTTTAGCGCCATCACAGGCGCGTGCACGAATGCGCGGAGCGGATCGTTGGCCAAATATGCGGTGAATGCCAGCAAAGGGAAGATCTACGTCACGATGTGACGGCTCCACTGAGGTCACGTGCAAGTTGAGTGTGGACTAGCGTGGCGTAAGTGATTGCAGTCATCGGTGAGGCCCTGATTGATGTCATTCACCGCCCGGGCCACGAGATTGTGGAGACTGTCGGTGGCGGTCCACTGAACACCGCCCGCGCAGCGGCACATCTCGGTGCGAAGGTCACCTTCATCTGTCCAATTTCCACAGATGAAAGAGGGGAGCGCGTCGCAGGTGTCCTCACCGACGACGTCATCAGCATCGGCCTGCCCACCCGGAGTGATGCACCGACTCCGATCGCACATGCGGTGCTCGATGTGCAGGGGCATGCGAGTTACGACTTCAGTTTGAGTGGCACCGCGCTAGCCGACATAACCAGCGCACAAGCCGTGTCTGCTGTTGGCGATGCGACGGCGATTCACGTTGGAACCCTCGCCCTCGCGTTACCCGAGATGTCCGCCGCGGTTGCGGAAGTTGTGGAAGCGCTAACCCCCGGGCAGTTATTGATGGCCGACCCAAACTGCCGACCGGTGTTCCTGGATGGCAACGCACAGTTCCAACGAATGTGGCCGCTGGTTGCTTCCCGTGCAGATCTCATCAAGATCTCCGATGACGACTTGCGTTACTTATACGAGGACGATGAGGTGTCTGCCCTGAAGCAGTTGCGGCAACACACCGATGCAGTTGTGCTCATCACGCGTGGATCTGCAGGAGTCACTGTGCTGGGAGGTGACCAGCGGCGGGACGTTCCTTCTGCGAAGGTCAGTGTGGTCGACACAGTCGGCGCCGGTGACGTGTTCAGCGGTGCATTCCTTGCGTGGTGGCAACGTGCGGGTTACGGCCGGTCTCAGGCGCAGGACATGGATGCAGTGTGTGCGGCGGCTGGGTATGCCGCGGTCGCGGCGTCGATCAGTTGCACTAAGACTGGTGCGCAGTCGCCGACCATCTTGGAGATGGAGAGGGCGGGCGCACATTTACTTCGCAAACTTCTAGCGCAGTGACACGAACAACACAATCGCACACGCACCCATGACTGCGAAGGTGGTCATCAGCATCACATTGCTGAGGCGGCCGTTGGTGTGCTCGCCCATGATGTTCGAGTCCTGCCCGATACGTCGGATCACAAAGACCAGCGGGAGCGCGACGACACCATTGACAACGGCGGCGAAGATTAGGCTGCGAATCGGATCAATCCCGATTAACGTCAAGCCCAAACCGACCAGAAGCGCTGCCGCGATGACGGCGTAAAAACCTCGCGCTTGACGGGCTTTCTCATTTAGTCCTTCCTTCCAGCCAAAGAGCTCGCTGACTGCATAGGAGGCTGAGCCGGCCAGCACTGGCACGCCCAGAAGACCCATGCCGATGACGCCGATAGCAAAGATGACTTTCGCCAGCGTCCCAGCATGGGGGAAGGAATGCACAAGCGGTTCCAACGCCGCAGCCGCATCAGCTGCGGTGCCGATATTCACGACTCCATGTGCGTGCAGCACCGTCGCAGTGGTGACCATCATGAACCAACTGCCAACCTGCGAGCCCACCATGCCGATTGCCACATCCGTGCGTATCAGCCGCAAACTTCTGCGGGCAACTCCACGGCGATCGGCATCACTTCGCTCCTCAACTTCTTCCGCAGTTTGCCAGAAAAACATGTAGGGGCTGATGGTGGTGCCCAAGATGCCGACGATCACATACCAATAACTGGTGTCCCACTGCAGTGACGGCCATACCGTCCTGGTGGCAATGTGCGTCCAGGGCTCGTGGA
>RFTO01000207.1 GCA_009923375.1 Actinomycetota bacterium
AGGTTCGCGCTGCCGGTACGGAAGGTGAACAACCGCACCAACTCGCCGATGCTGACAGCTTCCTCAACAAGTGCGGTGAGCATCGTTGGCGTGGAAACAGCGACGTCAACACCCCACGACTCATCGAACAACCATTCGTTACGGGGGTGGTTAACTCGCGCAACCACGCGCCGCACACCGAACTCGGTCTTTGCGAGCAATGAGACCACCAGATTCGCCTTATCGTCGCCTGTTGCAGCAACCATGACATCGCAGCGAGCGAGCTCGGCGCGCTCCAGCGTGGCGATCTCGCACGCATCTGCGTGGATTAACTCGATACCTGGCGCGATGTCATCGTCGGAGCGAGAGGTCTCTTTGTCAATCACGAGCACTTCGTGGCCACGACTGACAAGGTCTCGGGCGATGGCGCGGCCGACTTTGCCTGCACCTGCAATAGCGACGCGCATCAGTGTGCCTCCGGTCCGTGCTGCACATGTGCTTGCACAAGTTCAGCGTCTTTGGTGGCCGCAGCTATATGCAGTCGGTCGCTTTCTTGCACCACAACTGACGCGGTTGGGACGAGGCCTTCGCCAAAACGCACGATGAATGCGACCCTGCCGGGTAATCCGCGCTCGAACTCGGCAATGGAACGGCCCACCCATGTATTTGGTGCGAGGTACTCAGTCAAGGCCACGGTGCCCGAAGGATCACGCCAATCTGAGTGAGCGAGGTCTCCGCGCAGAAGATGAAGAATCTGGTCAGCTGTCCACGACACTGTCGCGACAGTCTGGATGCCTAGGCGCTCGTACACAGATGCCCGACGTGGGTCGTAGATGCGGGCGACTACGCGCTTCACATTGAACACTTCACGGGCGACTCGCGCCGTAATGATGTTGGAGTTATCACCGCTGGACACAGCCACGAAAGCGTCGGCATGCTCAATGCCGGCCTCGATGAGGCGCTCGCGGTCAAAACCCATGCCGGTGACCTTCTGGCCGCTGAAACCGCGGGAAAGCCGGCGCCATGCTCCAGGGTCCAAATCGATGACCGCAACGGAATGGCCGTCCGCATCGAGTGTCTGCGCGAGCAGACTGCCTACACGTCCACAACCCATAATGACAACATGCACGGTGGTAGAGCGTACGCTCCTGCTTCGTGCCTAGCGTAAGAGACTCAATAAAGCGCGTCGTCTTCGGACGAAAGCTGCGTAGCGAAGACCTTGGGGAGACATTGCTACCCAAGCGGCTAGCGCTGCCCATCTTCGCCTCCGATGCACTCTCGAGCAATGCGTATGCCACTCAGGAGATCTTGCTGGTGCTCGCTCTCGGTGGGGTGACGCTTGAACGTTACGCCCCTTGGATCGCCGCCATGGTCGTGTTGGTCTTCATTGTGGTGGTGTTGTCTTACCGCCAGAACGTGCATGCCTACCCATCTGGCGGTGGTGACTACGAAGTCGTTACCACCAATCTTGGGCCACGCTCAGGTTTGCTTGTTGCTTCCGCGCTGCTGGTGGATTACATCCTGACTGTCGCAGTGTCCATTGCTTCCGCGGTGGCGAATATCGCGTCAGCGTTCCCGGTGCTCTTCCATCACCAGGTGATGGTCGCGTTGTCGTTGATCGTGATCTTGACCTTGATGAATCTGCGAGGAGTGCGCGAATCCGGTGCGGCCTTCGCAATCCCGGTGTACGGCTTCATCGTCGCGATTATCGGGATGATCGGCTGGGCTCTCTACCGAAATGCGACTGGCACGCCGCTGGCAGCGGAAAGCGCCACCTGGACTTACGCCGGTTCGCATGTGAAAGAGCTGACCGGATTCGCACTGCTGTTCCTGTTAGCGCGCGCCTTTTCCTCTGGCACCACCGCTCTGACGGGTGTGGAGGCCATCAGCAACGGCGTACCAGCATTTCGCAAGCCGAAATCGAAGAATGCTGCAACCACTTTGGCGCTGCTCGGTGTCATCTCGATGACGATGTTCGCGGGTATTACCTGGTTGTCGATGAAGACCAAGGTTCACATCACCGAGGAGAACTCGGCGCTGCTTCTGCCAAACGGTCAGCCGCTGCCGGAAGGTGAGTCTCAGAAGACGGTTATTGCACAGGTAGCCAATGCTGTGTTCTTTGACTTCCGCATTGGCGCAATCGTGGTCGCGGCAGTGACCGCAATCATTTTGATGCTCGCTGCCAACACCGCATTCAATGGCTTCCCGGTG
>RFTO01000208.1 GCA_009923375.1 Actinomycetota bacterium
GAATTCTGCATTTTTCACCAAGTCAGTGGAGTCTGAAGTCTGCAGCGACCGCGCTCAAGCCAGGTGACCACGGGTCCACCTTCGGCGGCAACCCGGTGTCCTGCGCTGCGGCGCTGGCCGTGTTGACCACCATCGAGGAGCAAGGCCTGCTCGCACACGTTCGCGAGTTGGGTGCGCACTTTACTGCTGCTGTGGCGGCACTGATCCATCCTCTGATGGCGGGATCTCGGGGAATCGGGCTATGGCATGCACTTGTGCTGACAGAGGATGTGGCAGCAGACTTCGAGGCCTCAGCCCGCGATTTCGGATTCCTCGTGAACGCGGTGAGACCTAATGCGATCCGCATTGCGCCGCCGTTGCTCATCACGCGTGAGCAGCTTGACTCGTTCTTAGCCGCAGTGCCGGCGATTCTTGACTCGATCGGAGTTTGACCATGGTGCTGCAGACAAAGGCCGCGCGTCAGTATGCAATTCGCGAGCTCATCACATCGTCGGTGGTAAGCACCCAGGATGAATTACGTGCTCTGCTCGCTAAGCGCGGGTTAGCAGTCACGCAGGCCACGCTCTCACGCGACCTTGACGAGATGCGTGCTGTCAAACGCCAAGGAGGCAGTGGCACTATCGCCTATAGCCTTCCTGATGAAGAAGGTGTATTCATCGGCGGAGAGCAAGTCGCCGATTCGCTCTGGGCGAAAGTCGCGGCCGATGCGGTGCTCGCTATCGATTCGTCGGCAAACCTCGTGGTTGTCCGCACCAAACCTGGCGCCGCGCAATATCTCGCAAGTGCGGTGGATCGTTGTGGACTCTTGGAGGTGCTGGGAAGTGTCGCCGGGGACGACACCATCATGGTGATCAGCCGCAGCGCCGACGGAGGCGAACGCCTGGCCAACGCTCTGTCTGAGTTGATGCAGCGCAGCTAGCGCAAGGCTAACCTGTTTACGCAGCGGCGAACGTCTGGCCAACGCGCATTCTGAGTTGATGCAGCGGAGCTAGCCAAAACGAAGGTGTTTACTCGGCGCCAGCGATGCGACTGAAGTAACCAGCCACTTGTTCGACAGTCAGCTCCATTGTGCCCTCGCCCACGTTGTATTCAAAGCGCTGCAGGTTGGGGCTATCGCTTGCGAAGGGGCCGCCGAACATCCACACCCGCTCATCGCGAGCAAGATCGCGCATCCGGGACATCACCGCTTCTTTGCAGCCTGCAATGCGCACATGCATCATCGGTGACTGCACCGGATTGGGCATCACCTCGATGCCGGGAATGCTTTCAAGCGCCTGACCGATGGCAACCGCCCGCTCATAGAAGCTCGGCATCAGGGGAAGTCGAAGTTTCACGGCATTGAGGGCGGCTGCCGCGTAAGGCCACATTCCGTACATACGCCCGCCATGCCGGATTCGCCACACCTTCATCTGCTCCACTAACTCTGTCGGCCCTGCAACCACAGCGCCCGCGATGCCACCTAGACCCTTATAGAACGAGACGTACACCGTGTCGAATAGTGCAGCAATTTGTGCATGATCAACTCCGGCGGTGGCGGCGTAATACGGCGCCGCCTCCCACAATCTCGCACCATCCATGTGCGTAGCGATATTCCGCTTACGTGCCCACTGCACTTGCTCTTGAAGGTCGACCCACGTCGGGAGCACCCCGCCGATGTCGCGCTGCGGCAGTTCAACGAGTAACGCTGCGGCAGGCTCGTGGATGGGTTGCAGAGATTGCGCGGTCATCGGCAGCTCTGCGCTGGATGCTTGAATCGCATGGAGTCCATGGAGCAGTTCGTAACCGCGCTCCTCGTGTGTATCCAGATGACACTTCGGGTGCATCACGACGCCTCGGCGGCCGCGCGCGTCGGCGTGCACACGTAAGGCGATCTGCTGAGCCATGGTCCCGGTGGGGAAGAACACAGCGGCTTCCTTGCCGAGTAGCGCCGAAATCTCGCCTTCAAGCTCCTCGACTGCACCACCTGCGCCATAACTGTCCATCTCCGGAGTCGCGCCGATGAGCGCGAGCATCGACTCCCCGGAACGGCGCCGGGTGCCGATGAATGTGGTGCACTCGGCGTAAAGCGCCATCATCTCTTCGCGGGAGGGCTCAGCGGTTGTGGGTTGTGCCATGCTGACAGATTAGATGCTGCGCAGGCGCGAGACGCATTGAGCGTGGCATGTCGCCGCAGGTGGGCTCAGTCAGGTT
>RFTO01000209.1 GCA_009923375.1 Actinomycetota bacterium
ACGGGAAGCAGCTGCGGCTGTGCGGCTTATCACCCGGCAGTTGGACACCGACGCCAATGCCGTGTTGCGCAGAACCCTCGATCAACCCGTGGCCGATCTCTTCCGAGACATCGGATTGCCGACCGATCCAGAGCTGCGATACCTCATCTCAAGGTGGATATCCCACGGCACCTCCCCGCGCTCACTAGATAAGGGGACCTCACGCCTGGTGAAAGAGGCCGGTTTCCAAGCGTTGACTCTTGAGCAGCGGCACCAACTTTCCATCGCACTAGCTAGCCAAGGTGACTCACGTATCGGCGAGCTGTTAACCACCCGCCAACGGCGGCGCAACGTTCACTCTCAGGTGCGATCAGTTCTGCGGGTGCTTGATGCGGACTGGCTGAGCCGGCATATGGATGAGTTTTCGCCGGATGTCGATCCAACAGCTGTGCTCGCGCGAGCGCACCGGCTCAACACCGTGTCCCTGCCCGATGAGATGGACTACTTCCAGTGGTCCGATGAGTTAGCGAGCTTCTACAGCGACATCATCAGCAGCGGCCGGAGCAATGCAAACTCCCCCAGCTCACTTCGTATCTCACCATCCACAGCGCGCACCTATCGGTCATCGTGGATGCAGTTCTGGAAGGAACTTGGGGTGCAGCACCTGTTGACCACCCTGGACGAGGGGTCGATTCTCAACCTTGAGATTCGACGCCTATTCGATATGCACGACCTCGACGACCTGGGCGTGCAGTTACACATCACACGCAGTGACGCAGCTGCCGATCTCGGCGCGTGGCAGCGAATGTCATCGTCATCTGGCCGTAGCAGCGAACGTGCGCTTGCAGACCGCATGCGCCGCCAACGCTCATCCTGGGACGACGGCGTTTACGAAACGAAGCCACCGATGCTGCTCATGAGCGCTCCTTTGGATCTGGACAATTCCATACCCGTGGTGAGCGCCTCGGTCACTCCCGATGGCGACACCACACGTGAGTACTCCACCCAGTGGTCATCGATTGAGAGCGCACTTGATGAATTCGCCGGGTGGGTTGCCACCGTCGGACGACTTGCATCTGATGTGGGTCAGTGGACGCTGCAGCTGACAGTTGACATGGGTCAGCGACCGTTCACCATCAAGCATTCGGGCCTGCCGTCAGAGGCTGTCGCGCAGGAAGCGATATCAACGCTGCGTGCACTTCGCAGTTAAATGTCCTTGATTTAGCCCTAGTTGGACGGTTACTCTGCGTGAAAGCGCTTTCCTGCCCTGCGTTCGCTCGTCTACTTGACGAACCACTGGGACCCCGAGTCCACACTTTTTATGTGGCTAGCCGTTCCTCAACCTAGAAGGAACCAGCCATGATCACATCCTCCCGTCGTTTTGCCGCGATTCTCGCTGGCGCCGCCATGATCTTCGGCGGTGCGCAATGGGCTGTGCCCGCTTCCGCCGCCGCCCTTGCCACAGCCAACATCAGATTGCTGCCGGCGGAGAAAGACACCACCACCGATGCCGCAGATGTGTCGGCTTGGTATCAGCCGGATGCTCAGTCACCCGCATATATGAAATATGTGAAGGCCGGTGCCACTGTGAGCCTTGAATACATCGTGACCGACGGTGCCGGCGCCACGATTGCAAACACCCCTGTCATCTTGAATGTGAACAACAAAGGTGGCGGCGAGACCGCCATCTGGACCAAGACCGATGGCACCGCGCTGACGACGGCATCGGACTCCGGGTATATGCAGCAGCTGTCAGGCACGACTAACGGTGTGGGTCATGTGACCTTCACTGTGAAGAACAACAACAGCGACGCGCAGTCGGAGACGACCCGACCGGTGTTGAACGTGTGGTCCGACAGCACCAACGGTAAGGAGCTCAAGGGCGGCTTTTACCCAACCGTCGGCGCGACCACCGAGCATGTTGACCGTTTCTGGCCGCACATCGTCACCTCTGGCACTGGCGGTGGCACGGGCAATGCGCCCGGTGGCGGCGGAGGTGGTGGCGGTGACGCACCAAGTCAGTCTTGTGCTGCGTTCGGCGATGCCACGACCATCTGTCCGCCAATCTCTCAGCTTGCAATGAAGGTCACCAGTGCTGCGGCGGCCACACCTGTGGTCAACGGCCAGGCATCACTTGCAGTGACGGCGACC
>RFTO01000210.1 GCA_009923375.1 Actinomycetota bacterium
CGCCGATGTGGACGAGGTAATGCGGCGCGAGCGGGTAGCCGGGTTCAAAAGACCGGGCAGCGGCTTCACCCTCGGCGCGTAGGCAGAAGACGATGCCGGGGGGAATGCCGGTCTCGGGTGAGGTAGTGACGGCAAAGGTGCCGAGCGGGAGGCCTTCGAGTTTGCCGGGATGCGCCTTGAGGTATTGGGCGAGATCGATGCGGAAATCGGTAAGCGTGAGGTCGGCAATGGAGACTCCGCTGGAGAGGTCTTCAAGGTCGATGACGGCGTCTTGGAGCTTGAGGAGCTGGGTGCGGCGGTATTCCAGATCGTTCATCTGGTTGCCGGACTCTTGCTCGATGATGTTCTCCTCGCCAGTCGCAGAAATATCGAGGAGCACCATGCGCCCGGAAACGCGCTGTTCGAGGTTGATGTATTCCTCCAGCTGGATGTTCGGCCAGAAATTGACGAGCTGGATGCGGGCGTTCGGTGAGCCGATACGATCAATGCGCCCGAAGCGCTGAATGATACGAACGGGATTCCAGTGGATGTCGTAATTGACGAGGAAATCGCAGTCCTGAAGGTTTTGCCCCTCGCTGATGCAGTCGGTGGCGATGAGCAGGTCGATATCGCCCTCGGCGGCGAGGTCGGCGGGGCGCTCCTTCGAGCGTGGGGAAAACGTGGTGAGGATGCTGGTGAGGTCTTTGCGAAGATGAGGGAGCGTGGTCTGGTTGTGCCCGCCGCCGGTGACGAGGGCGGAGTGCAGGCTCAGCTCGGACAGCGCCCACGGGGCGAGTTCGGCATAGAGGTATTTGGCGGTGTCGGCAAAGGCGGTGAAGACAATGACCTTGCGGTTGCCGGGATTCAGCGGAGTGAGGACCTTTTGCGCGATGATGTCGCGAAGCTTCTCAAGCTTAGCGTCGCGGGCTGCGCCGACCTGGTGCGCAGCGGAGTAGAGAGTGGCGAGACGGTTGCGGTCTTCTGTGAGGTCTTGTTTCCAGCGGACAAGATCCACGTCCTTCACGAGCACTTTCACTTTTCGCCCGACGAGCAGGCTTTCGTAGGCGGAGTCATCGATGTCCACATCCTCGATCTCGATTTCATCGACGGATTCCTCATGGGCTTCGATCTTGGCGAGGGTGGCCTCCACATCGGAGAGCTGGCGTTTTACAGTAAGGGCGAAGGAAGGCACCGCGCTCTCCATGCGCTTAAGCACGTTGATGCGGATGAGGTGGATGAGGCTTTCCTCGCGATCCACCTGGCGGAAGAAACTTTCACCACCGCGAATCTGCGTGCTGTATTTCGCATCGTAGGCGGCCTGCTTGCCGGGAAGGACGTAGCGAAGCGGGGCGTAGGCGGCGAGGGTAAGGCGGCGAATCTCGTTGTTGATGTCGCGGATGGAACGGAACTCTCCAGCGCGGTCCACGTCAGGCTTGTAGTTGATGGGCTTCAGGCGCTCAGGGAATTTGCCGGTCTCGGCGGTGCCGTAGTATTTCTCAATGTGCCGCCGGGATCGGGCAATGGTGAGCAAGTCGAGCAGCTTGAAGTAATCAAAGCCGAGCATCTCGATGAGACGGGGAGACGTGCGGTCGGTCGGCTCCGAAGCGAGCCAGCGATTGAACTGAAGCTGGGCCTTGCGGACGGTGGACTCAATGCTTGGAATACCGTGATCGAACAATGCGGTGTCGTCGCCCTCGGTGACAAAGGCAATCTGGTTCTTGAGGTCGGCAAGGCGGTTGTTGACCGGCGTGGCAGAGAGCATGAGCACGCGGGTCTTCACGCCCTCCTTGATGATGCGGCGCATGAGGCGGTCGTAGCGCGTCTCGCGGTCCTTGAGGGAGGCCTTGTTACGGAAGTTGTGCGACTCGTCGATGACCACGAGGTCGAGCAACGTTCCGACAACACCCGCAACATCCTTGAGCTTTTCGGCACCGGCACGTGCACGTGCGCTGTCAAGAGCTAATTGCAATGCCTCACTACGGGCTTGCCAACGTGCGAGCTCTGATGCCACAACGTTGCGGGTCGACTGCGCTGTTTCAAGTTCGGCTTCTGCCGACAAACGTCGTGCTTCTGCATCGGTAACTTCGCTCACGAGCGGCACCTCAACGGTTTGCGCACGTTCGCATTCGTTGCGGAGACGCTCGATTTCGG
>RFTO01000022.1 GCA_009923375.1 Actinomycetota bacterium
GCCCGCCGCTACTGGCAGAATCAAAAGTGTGAGCGTCCACACCGACGCCGCAGCGCTTCACAGACCCGACGCGGGCATTCGCAATTTCTAGATCGGCCGCGGTGGTGAGTTTCATGTTGCCCGGGTCGCCCGCGATGTGATGAATCGTCATGGCGCTATCTGCGAGAGCCTCAACTAATGATGACTCATCCGTTGCATTGGCCAGATCGCCTCGCTCCACCGCGGCATCGAAGGCGCGCTGCAGCAGCGCTCGGCTGAAGCCTTGCGGCGTTTGGATGGCCACAATCCCATTTCGGTCGAGCAACCCGCCGAGGTGTCCAGCATCGAGATAACGCAAGGTGTCGACTACGCGCACCACGGGCACCGCTGTTCCATGAAGTTCTGCAGCGCGCACCACGGAGGCGATCAATTCCGGGGATGCGAAGCACCGGGCCGCGTCGTGAACCAGAACCACCTCGGTGTCTGCTGGCAGCGCGCTTAGCCCTGCGAGCACCGATTCAGCCCGCGACTGCCCACCAGCGACGACCACCGCATCGATTCCGTACTCGCCAAGTAAGTCCCGCATTCGCTGAAGGTCAGCAACAGGTGCAGTAACCACGATTGCAGACTCCTGCGGAGCAGATGAGCTCAGCGCACGGACAATCGCATCGGCGCTGCGGATAACCATCGGAACCGATCCCACCGGGATGAAGGCCTTCGGCATATCTGCGCCAAGCCGGGTCCCAGAGCCGGCGGCGGTGAGGATGACAGCAACACGTGCCATGGCACAGACCTACTCGCTCCTGCCCACCTGGCGTGACGCCAGTTGTGGGGTTAGGAAGCGAGCACCTCGTTGAGGATGGCCTCGGCCTGATTCTCATCAGTGCGCTCGGCCAGCTTGACCTCGGAAATCAGAATGTTCTTTGCCTTGGATAGAAGGCGCTTCTCGCCGGCAGACAGCCCACGATCCTTATCGCGGCGCCACAAGTCGCGGACAACCTCGGCAACCTTGATGACATCGCCGCTAGCAAGCTTCTCAACGTTCGCCTTGTAGCGGCGGGACCAGTTAGTGGGCTCTTCGGTGTAGGGCTGGCGCAGGACGTTGTAGACCTTCTCCAGGCCCTCCCGGCTGACGACATCGCGCACGCCGAGGTCTTCGACAGCGTCAACGGGCACACGGACGGTCAGCTCATTCTTCAGGTCGCCCTGAGTGACTTTTAACACAAGGTATTGACGTTCTTCGCCGCGGATCACGCGTGTTTCAATCGCTTCTACGCGCGCAGCGCCGTGGTGGGGATAGACAACAGTCTCGCCGACCTTAAAACCCATGCTTACTTTCCCCTTTCGAAGACTTGGCAAGGTTACCATGCGCTCCCTCGCGAAGACGTGGGCAGTCCCTAGACTCATGCCCCGTGACACGGATATCACGCACACTTCTGACCGCTATGACACTCCTGGTTGCCCCAGTGGCACTTGCCGCATGCGGGCAAGGCAACGGCGCTGCAACCTATGTGCAAGCAACCCAGGGAGCCACAGGCGACGGGGTTGAGCAGAACTCCGCCAACGGCCTTCTCGGCATCCGTGGCGCAGTGGTTGTAGCCAAAGATGGCAACTTCTCCATCGTCACCACTTTGGTAAATAACGGCATGGAAAACGATGCGCTCGTCGCGGTGGGAGTCGGCACGGGAGCCACCTCCGTGCACATCGATATCCCAGCCGGCCGGACTGTTTCTGTGGGCCAGATTGGTGCACCGGAGCACATTTTCGGCACTGGTTTGATGTCCAAGCCGAGTGCGTTCGTGCCTGTGACGTTCGTGTTCGCCAAGGGCGGCGACATCACTGCGAAGTTACTGGTGAGAAGCCCTGATGGTTACTGGGCTGGTATTCGCGTTAAGAAATAAGCATCCGCACGTCATCGCCCTCACTGTGCCAACAACAGCTTCAGCGGGTGGCGAGATTTTTTTACTCTGGAATCTCGAGGCGATATCCGAGCCCTCGTACCGTTACTAGATACACCGGCAACGCGGGGTCAGGTTCAATTTTGGCGCGGATGCGCTTGACGTGCACATCCAAAGTCTTGCCGTCACCGACGTAGTTTGAACCCCAGATTCGGTCGATAAGCTGCCCGCGGGTCAACACCCGGCCGGAGTTGCGCATCAGCAACTCGAGCAGCTCGAACTCCTTCAGCGGCAAGGGAACGGCCTTACTTTCAATGGTCACCGTGTGTCGCTCAACATCCATGCGAATGGGGCCGACTTCGAGCACCGCGGATGCGACGTCCTCCACAGTCGTGTGACGTCGCAGCACGGCACGGATGCGTGCAATTAACTCGCGGGTGGCGTAGGGCTTTGTCACATAATCGTCTGCGCCGATTTCCAGACCGACGACCTTGTCAATCTCATCGTCCTTCGCCGTCACCATGATGATCGGCACATTTGACTTCTCGCGAATCACGCGGCAGACATCCGAACCGGACATCCCCGGCAGCATCAGATCGAGCAACACGATGTCGGCGCCGGCACGGTCAAACGCCGCTAACCCGCTGACGCCGTCTTCCGCGGTCCCAACCTCGAACCCCTCTTTACGCAACAGGTACGCCAGAGCCTCAGAGATGTTCGGCTCGTCTTCGATGATGAGCACCCTCGTCATGCGGATGGCTCCTCTTCCAGTCGGTTCGTCAGCGCAGGAATATCGGCCTCGGCTATCAAATCATCGTCGTCCAGAGTGTCAACCAACACCGATGGGTCCACAAATGCGGGTAAACGCATCGTGAACATTGCCCCCTCGCCGGCAGCGGAGATAACGGTGCAATCTCCGCCGTGGTTTTCACAGACATGCTTGACAATCGCCAAGCCGAGGCCGGTGCCTCCAGTGGCACGCGAGCGGGCGGGATCCACGCGGTAGAAGCGCTCAAAGATCCGTGGTTGCTCTGCCTCGGGGATTCCTTCGCCATGGTCCCGCACGCTGATCTCCACAACTTCGCCGTTGTGCGCTGCGATGAGTTCGATGGTGGAATGTTCAGGCGAGTAGCCCACTGCATTGGTCATCAAGTTACGCAATGCCATCACAAGCTGTGATTTCTCGCCGAAGACGACGATCGACTCGTCCACATTCGCCTCGATGGTGATACCGCGAGAATATGCGAGCAAATGCACTGCGTCGATAACGGCCGTGGTGATGTCCGTAATCGCAATCGGATCCACCGCCTTGAGGCCCTCACCCTGAAGCATCGACAAATCGAGCAAGTCGTTGACGAGTGTGGCGAGTCGCTGAGCTTCGACCTTCATGCGCTCAGTGAAATGCCGCACTGCATCAGGGTCGTCACTCGCCTCTTGCACTGCTTCAGCGAGAAGTGAGAGCGCACTGACCGGGGTCTTCAACTCATGAGACACATTGGCGACGAAGTCTCGGCGAACTTTGTCCAACCGGCGTTCTTCCGACACATCTTCCAGCGTCAGCAGCACGTGTTGCTCAGGCAGTGGCGCCGCGTGTACTCGGAATTCATCGCGCTCAGCGCCCTCGACCCGGGCGCGGTCGTAACTCATCTGCTGCGGCTGGCCACTTTCGCGCACATCGGTAATCAGCCGTCGTAAACGCGATGAGCGCACTCGCTCACGGCCAACCAAGTTATAGGGAATGACAGCCGCCGATGCAAAAGCAATGCGACCGTCCACATCGACCAAGATCACCAATCCCGGTAGCGCATTCAACGCGGGGAGCAGTTCGACTGGCACGTACGGAGTCTACGAGGCAAGGTGGGCGGCACGGAGCCCCGACTGCGTCAACGGCGTACGGTGTGGGCATGGGTTCCGGCGGTGATCGCGACGTAGTGGGGTCGCTACCGACAAAGCTTTCCCGCCTGGCGATCTTGAGCATGCACACCAGCCCGCTTACCCAACCGGGCACAGGTGATGCCGGCGGAATGAATGTCTACATAGCCAAGTCCGCCACTGCCCTAGCCGAGTTGGGTGTGGACATCGACATCTACACGCTCGAAGCCGCTGGCCACTGCGCCTCTGGCATAACCACTGATTCAGACCCTCGCTGTGACGAGGTCATCTGGCACACCACAATCATGGGCAGCGGCATCGATGCTGCCCATGAAGTGTCGGACGCAGTGGCAGCCGTGCCAAGAGCAGTGGTGCGCGTGCACGCGCTCAGCCTCGCCGGGACCGATGGAGTGTCCAAGGAGAATCTTCCAGCCCATATCGACGCGTGGGCTGATGCGGTTGCAGCCCACATCGGTGATGTGCAGATGCTCCACTCCCATTATTGGCTCAGCGGTCTTGCCGGGCTGCGAATTGCTCGCTCACTAAATCTGCCGCTGGTACACACGATGCACACCATCGCGGCAGTGAAGAACGCGCATGCGGATGCGGGCGATGTCGTCGAACCAGCGTCGCGTGTTCGGGGCGAGGAGTTGATCGCCACCACCGCGAATCAACTAACGGCGAACACTGGTCTAGAAGCCGCTGACCTCGTCACTTTCTGCGGTGCAGCTGCCGACACCATTTCGCTGGCGCCACCGGGAGTCGATCTCTCCACCTTCGCTCCCGGCGACATGGTCGAAGCCCGGCAACAACTCGGACTACCAAAGGATGCATTCGTCATCACGTTCATCGGGCGGCTGCAACGGCACAAGGCTCCTGACTTGGCGATTCGCGCTCTGGCCGCCCTGCGAGAAGTTGATCCGATACTGGCCCGCCGCGCGGTGCTCGTCATCTGCGGTGGCCGATCGGGGACAGCTGGTTACACCGTTGAGTCGCTGGCCCAGATTGCCTTGGAGTTGGGCGTGTTGGAGCAGATCCACTTCATGGAGCCGATGCCACCAGCCGGTGTGGCGATCTTGTATCAGGCAAGCGACGTTGTCGTCATGCCCTCAGCGTCGGAATCCTTTGGTTTGGTGGCACTCGAAGCCCAGGCGTGCGGCACACCCGTCATCGCCACCGCTGTTGGCGGCCTCACAATGGCCGTGGCAGATGGCAGCAGTGGCTTCTTGATCGACTCACGGGAGCCAGTTGTTTGGGCGCAGGCGATTTCTCGTGTTGCCGCCCCACAACGTCGAGAGCAGATGTCTCAATCAGCCCGCAGCCACGCGCCTCATTTCACCTGGCAACGCACGGCGCAGTTGCTGCTGAACGCTTACCAGCGAGCTCTTCAATAAACTTGGGCGAAGGCAAAGTCGCCTTCGGGCATAACTGAGCATCTCGGCTACGACGTAGCCACAGCGCAACCCATTCTCGAACGGAGAAACCTATGACCACCTCCCGCACCCTCATCTTGCTACGCCACGGAGAGAGCGAGTGGAATGCGAAGAACCTGTTCACAGGTTGGGTGGATGTGAATCTGAGCGAGCAGGGTCGCAGCGAGGCGATCCACGGCGGCCAAATGCTCGCTGACGCGGGCGTGCTGCCCGATGTCGTGCACACATCGGTCTTACGTCGGGCGATCAACACTGCACACCTTGCGCTGGATGCCTGCAACCGTCATTGGATTCCGGTGAATCGCTCATGGCGATTGAATGAGCGCCACTACGGCGATCTGCAAGGCAAGGACAAGAAGCAGACGTTGGACGCCTATGGTGAAGAGCAATTCATGCTGTGGCGCCGCAGTTACGACGTGCCGCCGCCCGCTATCGATGTGAATGCTGAGCACTCCCAGTTTGCCGACCCTCGGTATGCGCTCCTGCCGCCCGCGCAGCGACCTCGCACAGAGTGCCTGAAGGATGTCGTCGGGCGCATGCTGCCTTACTGGAACGATGCAGTGATTCCCGACCTCGCAGCTGGTAAGACCGTTCTAATCGCGGCCCACGGAAACAGCTTGCGCGCGCTGGTGAAGCACCTCGATGGCATCAGTGACGCGGATATCGCGGAGTTAAACATCCCAACCGGCATGCCGCTTGTGTACCAACTCGACAAGGATTTCAATCCCATCACCCGGGGTGGCGCTTATCTGGATCCTGCGGCGGCAGCGGCTGCGGCAGCCGCAGTTGCTGCACAAGGCCGCAAATAGAGTCTCCTCTACATCAACTCGAGGGTGCAACTGCAGACCATGCGATGGTCAGTTCGCCGAGGCGCCAGCGAGCTGATGTGTCGGCTATCGGCCAGCCGTCCTCCTTGAGTCGCTGCGCCATGGCGATGAACCGCTGGCGAGGGCCGAAGACGCCGATGCCGGCAACGCTCGCCCACGCGCGGTCGGCGGCAGTTAGGAAGGCATGAACTGGCTCGCCGGGGATGTTCCGATGAATGAGCGCCTTAGGTAAACGTTCCGCCCATGCCAACGGCGTATCCAGGCTGCCGACGTGGGTGGCGAATGTCAGGCTCTGTGGCACTGCGGCATGTCCGTCGTGCCGCACAGCAATCCAGGCGCACACCCGCCCAATCTCATCGCAGGTGCCATCAACGAGCAACCCACCTGGCGCCAATCGTGCAGCCATCACATCCCATGCGGGCCGCACATCACTTTCGGAATACTGCCGCAAGACGTTGAAGGCGCGAATCGCATGCGCTCGCTCGTGCCTTACACCGAGTTGACCACCAGTCCTTGTGTCCGGCAGGGGCACCTCAAAGCCGCCATGGACAAATATCAACCCCGCGGTGGCAGCCGATGACGCCTCTGCCACTCGATGGCGGTCAATCTCCACCCCGACGATGGTGATGTCGTCGCGGACATGGTGGCGTAATCGATCGTGCCATTCGATGGTGGTGTCGGGAGTGCGGCCGAAGCCGAGATCAACACAGATGGGGTCATCGACCGAGCGCAAATACGAGCACATGGTGTGGATGAACCATCGATCAGCTCGACGAAGGCGATTGGGGTTCGTCGTGCCGCGGGTGATGTCACCGATGGGCTTCACAATGGCGAATGTATCCGAACATGCCTGTGGGGCCGGCTACCACGAATGGCGGCCGGCCCCACAGGGCAGTTAAATGCAGGTGCAGATTAGAACGTGGTGTATGTGGCAGCCGGAGCTGACTTGTCCTCTGGATAGAGGTACGACACAACCACCCAAGCACCGAGAGCCGCAACGATTTCCACTCCGATGAACAGGGCGATGCTTCCGAAGTTCGGAGCAGCCTTGCCCGTGAAGAAGTTGGCGACTGCAATAGCGGTGTTGCCAAAGCCCTGCGGAAGCGAGGCAACGCTCACAACCACCCAGCCACCAAGGGCGAGTGGGACGAGGTTGGCGCGACCAGCGCGGATGGTTCCGTGAACCGCTGCAACCAGTGCAAGGGTGGCAATGAACTCGGAGACATAATCCCAAGTGTTGCCCATCCCTGCCTTACCGACGACGATGCCGTTCGGCAGGCCGCTGCGGATGTACTGAGCAGTGATGACTCCACCGATGCCACCAGCGATCTGAGCGACTGCGTAGGACGCAAACTCAGCAGGTGTCAGGCCGCGGAACAACATGGCGGCCAAGGAGACCATCGGGTTGAAGTGGCCGCCGGAGATGGCACCGAAGAGGACGACCATCACCGCAAGAGTGATACCGACAGCTAACGCTTCAGCTGTCTTGTCCACGCCATTGATCACGCCAAGGGTGGCAGCGGCGTTAGTGCCGTTGGGGTACAAGCGCAAGATGCCAGCGGTGCTGAACACGTGCCCCGCTGCAACGAGCAGCAGGAATGTCCCGATGAACTCGGCCACGACGCGGCGAGCAAGTGTGTTTTCCATGGATTAAGCCTCCCACTGAATGTTAAGGGTCTCCTGAAGATAGCCGACAATTCCGCCGCCGCCCTGCACATCCGCACGAATCCAGCGAGAATTTACGCCGGAGATGTCCACATCCAACGCACGGAGGGCTGCCGTGAGCACATTTGCCCGCGGACGAGCCGCCCCATCGGCGATCTTGAGTGCAATGGCGCGACCATCTGGCAATCCGGCGGCCATCACTCCCTCAGCACCGTCTTTAACCAGTAATCCAGGGAGCTCGTCCATGAGGGCGGTGACATCGCGGGTGGTCCCGGCAACAAGTTCCGGGTGCTGCCGCATCGCATCTCGCACCTGCCCGATCGACGAACCCGCTGGAGCCGTCATCACCCGGGCATAGGCGCGGGCAAGACCCGCCAGTGTGCAGCTGAACAGCGCTGCCCCGCAACCATCTACTCCCTGATGTTCTATGTGGTCACCAGTGAAGACCTCGACTGTGGCAGCAATGCGCTGCTGAAGCGGGTGCTGTGCAGATGTGTAACCAAAAAGTGGCCAGTCATTGATCGCGCAGGTGATGATCATCGCGGCGTGCTTACCTGAGCAATCGGCGTAGATGGAGGCCGGCGCGGCGGCGCCTTTGCGAATGAGCGATTCGCGGCTCACCTGATCCATCGGCCAGCCAGGGGTATTGGCGAGCACCGAATCATCGAGATCGAAACGGTGCAAAATTGAGCGCACCAAAGAAGTGTGCATTGACTCGCCGGAATGAGATGAGGCCATAACCGCTAACTCAGCTGCAGTCCACTCGCACTCTTGTAACCCCGCATCCAACATGGCGGCCAGTTGTAGGGGCTTCAGAGCGGATCGGGGGAAAATGACCGTCTGCGGTTGTCCTGCAGAGCCGATGACGGCGCCGTCGGCACCGACCAATGCGACGCAGCCGTGGTGAACCGACTCGACGAAGCCGTTTCGCACTACTTCAGCAAGCGGGACACTGCCAGCAGCCAGACTCATGTGAGCAGTGTGTCAATGGTTGCCTCCCGATTGCGGTAGCGCACCATAAGTTCGGCTGTCAAAACATCGACTACCTCTTGCACGGAGGATCTCTGACTCGATATGTCGTGCTCGTAATCCGCGAGCTGTTCGCGTGCCGTTGCCAGGTCCTCGGTGCTGAGCACAGTCACATACGACAGAGCAGGATCAGCAAGGAGACGTTGGACGGCGCGGCGCTGCTGTGTCAGCAGCGAGGGGTCGTGGTGGGGACTGATGTGTCGTACGTCAGCCGAAGGCTCGGCAGTGAGAATCGCCACCACATCAGCGACAGCTTGTGCACCTTTCGTTGATGCATGCCGGCGTTGCAATTCGCTATCGATGACGTCGATTCGCGCTTGCAGCAGGCGGCGCTGGTAGGAAAGCTCGGCTTCTTCCTCTTCAGCCGCTTTTCGGCGACCACGCAAGTCTGGGACAGCAACTGCGCCTAGCCCCGTGATGTATGAGGGGTCCAGCACCACATCACGTCGACGGCGGCGTGGCTGTTCCTGTGCGCTCATCCTTCAACGGTGCCACATTCGCCCGCTTCTCGCGGCGGAACTGCTCAACCGGGCTCACCTCATCGGGTACCACCACGATGGGCTGTTGCGAGGCGGCAAAACGGCCAGAATCGATACTCAACGTCGCATCTAAGGGCAGCGAGCGCTTTACCAATGCCAAAGCAATCGGCCCTAGTTCGTAATGCCACAGGACTGTGGTAATCGCCCCAACGACATTATCTTCATCACCGTTGGTCACCTCCGCACCGAGTTTCGGCAAGTCCTCGCTACTGCCATCGAGATGAAGTAACACGAACCTGCGCGGCGGTTTGCCGAGGTTGTAGGTGCGGGCAACCGCTTCCTGTCCTCGATAGCACCCCTTGCGTAAATGCACAGCTTCGCCGATCAGTCCAAGCTCATGGGGCAGGCTGCGATGGTCTGCATCAACAACCACGCGGGGCACACCCGCCGCTGCACGCAAGGACTCCCACGCCCACATTCCCGCGGCGCCGAAACGGTGAAGCAACGCGTCAACATCACCGCGCGGCACGACTGCCTCGTACGCCGGCCATACGCCTGGGCGGCTGGGGACGTACTTATCGAGTGCAGGATCGGCCGTACTGAAACTGGCGCCGGCTCGCCAGAGGGCTGCCGCATCCACGAGTGCGTTGACACCCTCCGATACACCTTGTCCAGATATGTCCTGCTTCGACGCATCTGCAGAAGGCATTGAGAACACGGGTGCACCAACGCCGCCGACGACGGCGTAATTGTCGCTGACATCCGTGATTGTCACGTCGTAGGTGAACACCATCATGCGCATGTACGCAAGGAGCGCCTCTTTGGTTGAACGATCGGAGAGCACCCACGCAGTGCTGCCGTCATCGACCATGTGCAGACCAAATTCGATATGACCATTTGGGGTGAGAATCAACGCATCAATCGACTCGCCGACCACAGCGTTATCGCACGCTTGGCTGAGGAACAGGTGTAACCACTGCAGCCGGGTGGAGCCGGTGACGGTGAAAACAGCGGTGCTCGCAAGGTGAGTGAGCGCCTGGCCGTCATTCAGATTGCGCGCCTCACGCAAGGGATCTCCGTAATGCAATACGGCACCGGTATCAATCCCACTATCGATCACCACCGCGCTCATGCCTTTGACCTGCTTGCGCAAGAACGGCAACGTCCGGCAATTGCCATATGCGTCACATCCACGTCATATCCCGTCACATCACTCAATGTTCGCGCGAATTCCTCCGCAGTTGCGGCATCCACTGATTCAATCGCTCCACACCCTTCACACACCACGTGCATGTGCCGGTGCTCGTCAACAGCGTGATAAGTCATCGGCGCGTGTCCCATGTGCGCATGCGTCACCAAGCCGAGTTGCTCGAGCACATCGAGAACGCGGTAAACAGTGGACAAGGTGATGCCGGGCATCTCCTCGGCGACGGCATTGAGAATCTGCTCCGGCGTGGCATGTCGCAACTCGTTGACGGCGGCGAACACCACCTCGCGCTGCGCTGTCAGGCGAAGTCCTCGGCGACGCAATTGCGCCTGCAGTTCCTGCGGACTCTTGATCGATTCAGTCATCGACGCTTCCCCGAGCTCACTCATCGGCGGCTAACGGCGAAAGCTGTGCCGATACGTGCGAAGCAAGCTCGCTACCCATGGCTTCCATGTCGAGCACCCACAGCAGCTGGCCGTTCACCAAGCCGTATAACCGATCGCCACCGGAATATTTTTTTGCGCTTGTCGTGCTCAATGCACCTGTGGTGTGCAACTCGAGTTTTGCGCCCGTGATCTTCGCGTTCTCCAAACCCGTGGTGACTGTGACGCCGGTGAATACCTCCGCATATCCAGTTGGGTGGCACAACACCATCTCAACAGGATGTGCAGAAGCGTCCGCAGCTGGCTGGTCAGCCCGGATGCCTGGTCGGATGTAACCGGTTTCGACAGCAAGCGGCCGACTTGCGCGGCCCTCATCATTTAACTCCCACGTACGCGATTCGTAGGAAAGGAACGGGCGGCCATCGGTGGTGACCGTCACCTCCTGGATAAAGGCGAAATCCTCGATGCCGGCATAACCGCCCTTGCCGTGGCCGCGCCAGGCACCAATCATCCAAGACAGCGGCAGCAGCGACTGCGGGAGTTGTGAGGGGAGCAAGTGCGTTTGGCTCGCTGCTAGCCGCAGCCGCGCTTGACGCGCCGCTTCATCGTGTGTGCCCTCGTGTGTGCTCGCTTGCTCCGGCGCTGACTCCGGCGCTGACTGCTGCAGCTCACCTTGCTCATTTACCTGCTCGTGTGCTCGCTCATGTGCTCGCTCGGTCATAGTGCAATCGTAGGCGTGAGGCGGGCATGTGCGCCCAGAGGTGATGAACGAACAGTTCGCGCTCACCAGCGGCGCTGTCTCGTCCTGGCCGGTACAACCTTGGACGACTAAATCCTGGACAGTGCAACGCTAGACGAGTAAATCCTGGCTAGTGCAACCCTGGCCAGTCGAAATAACCGCTGGTTAAATCCTGGGCTACCGCGTTCGG